>JBFIHP010000260.1:0-5356 GCA_041601735.1 Planctomycetota bacterium
GGGCCGTCTCGCGTGAGGACGATCGGGTCTCAGAGGACCTTCTTGAACTCCTCGGTCAGCGCCGGAACCACCTCGAAGAGGTCACCGACGATGCCGTAGTTGGCCACCTTGAAGATGGGGGCCTCGGCGTCCTTGTTGATCGCGACGATCACCTTGCTGGTGCGCATGCCCGCGAGGTGCTGGATCGCACCCGAGATGCCGCAGGCGATGTAAAGCGAGGGCGCGACGACCTTGCCGGTCTGACCCACCTGGGCCGCGTGCTCGCGCCAGCCGGCATCGACCACGGCGCGCGAGGCGCCGACCGCCGCGCCGAGGACCTTCGCGAGCTCTTCGAGCGGCGCCCAGCCCTCGGGGCCGCCGATGCCGCGACCGCCGGAGACGACGATGTCGGCCTCGGAGACGTCGAGCTGCGCCTCGGCGGGCGCGGTGATGTCCTTGACGATGGCCCGGAGGTTGTCGGCGGAGAACTCGAGCGGCTGCACCGCGACCGGCGCGGCCGTGCCCGGAGCGCTCTCGGTCGCCGCGAAGACGTTGGGGCGGATCGCGACGAGGAGGGGCCCGTCCTTGGGCTCGACCCAGGCGAAGGCCTTGCCGGCGTAGAGCGGGCGGCGGGCGCGGGCCTTGCCGCCCTCGACGCCGATCTCGACCGAGTCCATGGCGCAGGCCATGCCCAGCTTCGCGGCGGTCCAGGCGGCGAGGTCGCGGCCCATGCTGGTCGCCGGCACGATGACCAGGGCCGGGTCCTTGGCCTGGACGGCCTGGACCAGGGCGCGGCCGTAGCCCTCGGTCGAGTACTTGTCGAGGAAGTCCTGGTCGAAGGCCAGGACCTCGTCGGCGCCGTAGGCGCCGAGTTGCGGCGCGATCTCCTGCACGCCCTTGCCGATGACCACGGCGCTCACGGCGCCGCCGAAGTCGCCCTTCAGGGCGGCGCCGGCGCTCACGGCCTCGTAGGCCGCCTTCTTGAAGGCGCCGTCGCGCTGTTCGGCGAAAGTCAGGATTCCCTGAGGCATCACGATCTCCTTTTCACTCCGGAGGGCTGCTCCGGTCGATATCTCCGGCGCGGGTCAGATGACCTTGGCCTCTTCCTTGAGCAGGCGCACGACCTCGGCCGCGGTGGCCGCGCCCTCGCCGACGATGCGACCCTCGGGTCGCGCCGGGGGGAGCTGGAGATCGACGGTGACGGTGCGCGCCGCACCAAGTTCGACGGGCAGCTCCTCGAGCGGCTTCTTCTTGGCCGCCATGATGCCCTTGAGCGAGGGGTAGCGCGGCTCGTTCAGACCCTTCTCGGCGCTGAAGACCGCGGGCAGGTCGCCCTCGATGATCTCGACGCCGCCCTCGATCTCGCGGTGGGCGACGAAGTGATCGCCGTCGAAGCTGAGCTTTGAGATCTTGGCGACCAGGGGCCAGTCGAGCGCGACCGCCGTCTCGGCGGGGATCCGGCCGTTGTCGCCGTCTACGGTCTGCTTGCCGAAGAAGACGATCCGGCTCTCGCCGGCGCCGATCCGCGCCGCCAGGGCGGCGGCGATCGAGGCCGAGTCGGCCTCCTGGATGTCGGCCTTCAGGATCACGGCGGTGTCGGCGCCGCGCGCCAGGCACTTGCGCACCTCCTCCTTCTGGGAACCGTCGCCGACGGTGACCACCTCGACCTGACCCTCGCCGCGAGCCTCGCGGATGCGCAAGGCCTCCTCGAGGGCGAACTCGTCGTAGACGTTGAGCTCGAACTTGACCTCGGTCGTGTCCAGGCTCCGGCCGTCGGGTGCGATCTTCACCTTGGTCTCGGTGGATGGCGCAACTGCAACGCAGACAGTGATTTGCACTTCATCATCTCCTCATGGTGGAGCTCGTTCGGGGGCGCGGACTCTTATGTCGCCGCGGCCCCGGGAACAAGCCGGAGAGCGCCCTGCGACAGCTCGTACGCCTTCTCGCTTCCTCGCCGCGAGGGTGGCACCGAAACGCCAGGATTCTCCCCGTACGGTGCCTGGCACATTCCGCCAGAGATTCCCGACACGGAGTACCACCCTCGTCTAGCTCGAAGAGCGGATGAGGGTGGCACCGGGATGTCGAAGATTCTGGTGGAAAGTGCCTGGCACCGTATGGGGTCAGGCGACGGACTCCATCTGATCCAGGTGCATGGCGATGAAGATGTCCACGAGGACCGGGTCGAAGTACTTCTCCCGCTCCTGCTCGACCATCTCCAGGGCCTCGCTCAGGGTCGCCGGGTCGCGATAAGGTCGCTTCGACGTGATCGCGTCGAAGAAGTCGCAGAGGCCCACGATGCGGGCGTCGAGGGGGATGTCCTCGCCGGCCAGCCCGTCGGGGTAACCCGTGCCGTCCCAGCGTTCGTGATGCCAGCGCACCGCCGGGACGATCTCCTTGAAGAAGGAGACCGGCTTGACGATGTACTCGCCGATCTCCGAGTGCCGCTTCATCTGGTCGAACTCTCCCGAGCTCAGCGGCCCCGTCTTGTTGAGGATCGCATCGTCGATGCCGATCTTGCCGATGTCGTGCAGCTTGCTCGCCAGTTCGAGGACCGCGAGACGGCTCTCCGAGAAGCAGAGCGCCCGGCCGAGCCGTACCGCGTAGGCGCCGACCCGCCGGCCGTGGCCGACGTTGAGACGATCACGACCCTCGGCGGCGCGCGCCAGGCTGAGGGCGGTCTCCTGCTGGAGTTGGCGCTCGCGCTTCTCCATGAGGTAGCGATGGGCATCGACGCGCACGTCGAGATGCTCGCGCAGGCGGTCGACGGTGTAGCCGACCTTCTCGAAGTTGAAGGGCTTGTGGAAGAAATCGTAAGCGCCGTCGCGCATGCCCTGGATGGCGAAGCCGAGATCGAGATAGCCGCTGAGCAGGATGACCTCGACCGGAGTCTCGAGCTTGCGGGCCTCGGCGAGGACGTCGAGACCGCCGGAACCCCGCAGGGCGACCGACGACATCACCAGCTGAAAGCCGCCGCCGCGGAGCTTTGCGAGGCCGTGCTCCGCGTCCTCGGCGGCCACGACCTCGAATCCCCGGGCCCCGAGAAAGGCCGCGAGGACCTTGCGGTCGGCGACCTCGTCCTCGATGACGAGGACCCGGAATGCCTTGTCCTTCCCGTTCATGCTGTCCCCCGGGAGCCGAAGCTCCCGTTTCCCCCAGCGGAGTCGACGGCGCTTGGCATGCGAAACGAGGCGCGGTACGGACGGAGTCCGCCCGACTCCTCGTTCCTGATCCAGCCCCGTGATCAGCAATGCGACGGCGAATATACGGGGGGGACGAGCGCCGCGGACAGGACAAATCCCGACATTTGTCGACATCGCGACGGGCCCGGGAGCCGCGCCGCTCCTCTCCCTGGTGACAAGTCGGGGAATGTCGCGAGGAGGAGACGCTCAAGGGCAGGGCGGGCTTCGTCTTAGGATATGTTCATAGACGAGCCGGAGCCCGGGGGGAAAGTCGTGGAGAACCTCGGTTGTCCCGAATTGATCCACCGCTTGTTCAGGACTTTTCCCCGCCGTCGCGTTCGCGCAGTTCCGGCATCGCGAAGCTGCGCCCGAGGTAGGCGCGGCGAACCCTGTCGTCCTCGATCAGCTCCGCCGCCGGACCCTGCTTCAGGATGCGCCCCTCGGCGATGATGTAGGCGCGGTCGGTGATGCTCAGGGTCTCACGCACGTTGTGGTCGGTCATGAGGACGCCGACGCCGCGTTCCCGCAGCGACAGGACAAGGCTCTGGATCTCCTCCACGGCGATCGGATCGACTCCGGCGAAGGGCTCGTCCAGCAGGATCAACTCGGGATCGGTCACGAGGATCCTCGCGATCTCGAGGCGGCGCCGCTCGCCGCCCGAAAGCAGCGAGGCCTGCTGGTCGGCGAGGTCCTGGAGATCGAGCTCGTCGAGCACCTCCCGCATGCGCGCGTGGCGCTGCGGCCTGTCCAGCTCCGGCACCCACTCGAGCACGGCGAGCACGTTGTCCTTCACGCTGAGGCCGCGGAAGACCGAGGGCTCCTGCGCGAGGTAGCCGATGCCGGCCTGGGCCCGGGCGGAGACGGTGAGGGCGGTGATGTCGCGATCGAGCAGGGCGAGGCGTCCGGCGTCGGGCCTCACCAGCCCCATCACCATCGAGAAGGTCGTGGTCTTGCCGGCACCGTTCGGGCCGAGGAGGCCCACGATCTCACCGGGCTCGACCCGCAGGGAGACGTCGCGCACGACGGTCTTCTTGCCGTAGCGCTTCGTCAGTCCCTCCGCGACGAAGAGGGTCACCGGATCGTTCCGATCTGGAGGATCGGGAAGAACACGAAGTAGGCCCGGCCCTGCACGTACCTGCGGTGCACCAGGTTGCCGTAGCGGATCAGGGCGGGCACCTTCTCGACCCGGTCCGCCGTCATCTCGTAGTCGATCCGCTCGATTCGCGCGGGGTCGATCTCGTGCGTGTTGCCGAAGACGTCGAGGAAGCGGCTCTCGGCGGCATAGGGGTTCTCGCCCGGACGCGTGGGTGCGTCGCTCACCGCCTCGCTGTCGCCGAGGAGGCTCCGCGTCTCGCCGCTCTCGTCGCGGTAGCGCATCTCGGAAACCTTCCAGGCCCGGCCGTCGAGGCTGTCCGGCGGGTTGTCGCCGAGCATCAGGTAGTGGTCCGAGGGGATGTGGAAGTCGGTCACGCCCGACTCGGTGTAGTAGACGTCGCGGGCGAGGTCGAGTTCGCGAAAGTCGGCCTTGCCGCCGCTGAATCCCCAGACCGCCGTGTTGTCGCCCTTCCGCAGCTCGCCCTCGCCCGGGATGGTCTCCTCCGGCGGCGGAAAGACGACGCTGTCGTTCAGCACCGGCTGTTGCGCCGGCTGCGCATCGTGCCGGTAGCCCTTCTCGAGGATGACGTCGCCGTCGAACTCGATCACGACGGCATCGTCGTAGTTCCAGAGGCCGACCTCGGTCCATTCCCCGACCGGGAGCGTCGCCGCGACCTCGTGCTCCTCGGCCCCGATCCGGAGCCGGCCCCGGCCCTCGCCGCCCGCGACCGGGATCTCGAGCGCGATGACCCGGTCGTGACTCCAGTCGTGGATCTCGAGGGTCAGCAGGCCCGCGGCGGCCTCCGGCCTCACCTCGAGGCGCAGACGCATGTCGCCCACGGTCACCGCCGGTTCGGGGTTCTCGCGCTCGGAGGGAAAGGAGAGCCCGAGCATCCGGCCCAGCCCGCCGCGTTCCGGCGCCTGGATCGACCAGTCGTCGAAGCGCTTGTTACAGATCGCGAATTCGGCGCCGCCGAGCGTGCGAAGCTCGTTGGCGGGGCGGGTGAAGCGGAGCCGCACCGGCTTCGACCGGGCATCGACCCGGACGAGTTCCTCGTCGGCCACGGGCCTGAAGTCCTCGCCCGAGCCCTCGGTCGCGACCC
>JBFIHP010000261.1:0-5350 GCA_041601735.1 Planctomycetota bacterium
GCTGCCCGGCTGGAACAGGTCGAGGGCGTGCTCCGGCTCGACGCGAAGATCACGCGCGTGTCCCCGACCATCGATCCTGCCGAGCGGACCTTCATGGCCTACGTCGAGCTCGACGCCGAGCGGGCCGAGCTGCCGGCGCCCGGCGCCTTCCTGCGCGCGCGGGTGGACGGCCCGCTGCAGGAGGGCGTCTACGTCATTCCGCGTACGGCCTTCCTCGGTGACGAGGTCTTCGTCGTGGTGAGGACGGAGCCCGGCGCCGCCGAGGCGCGGGTCGAGGCGCGGAGCTTCTCGCGCGATCGCATCCTGCCCGACGTCATCCTCAGCCGCGACCCGGCCGCCGAGGGCGTCGAGATCGTGCGCGACAACCTCGAGCAGATCGCCAGCGGCACCCGGGTGAGCGTCGTCGGCGACGGCTCGGCGGCTGACGAGGGGGAGCCTGCGAAGTGAGCCTTCCGAAGTTCTCGGTGCAGAACCCCGTCGCGGTGAACCTGCTCATGTGGATCATCGTCGTGGTGGGCGCCTACTACGCCTTCAATCTGGTCCGCGAGCTCTTCCCCAACTCGCAGCCGGAGCAGATCTCGGTCTCGATCGCCTATCCCGGGGCGGCGCCGGGCGACATCGAGAAGAGCGTCACGAGGCGGCTCGAGCGCGAGATCGAGGACGTCGAGGGCATCGACGAGATCCGCTCCAGCGTGCTGGAGGGAGTCAGCCTCACCATCATCGAACTCGACGACGGGACCGACCAGGATGCCGTCCTGAACGAGATCCGTGCCGAGGTGGACAAGGTCACACCCGATCTCCCGGACGGCGCCGAGGAGCCGGAGCTCGATCTGATCCGCCCCTACTTCCCGGTCATCTCGGTCGTGATCCACGGCGAGGTCGAGGAGGAGCGTCTCCGCGAGGCGGCCCGCGATCTGAAGGACGAGCTGCTCGACCTCGACGAGGTGAGCCGCATCACCACGACGGGCGTGCGCGCGCCGGAGATCCGGATCGAGATCCTGCCGGAGAAGCTCGAGGAGTACGACCTCAGCTTCGAGGAGGTGGGCCGGACCCTGGCCCGGCTGAACCTCGATTCGCCCGGCGGCACGCTCAAGAACCTCTCCGGCAACGTCGGCGTGCGCACCGTCGGTGAGGAGAGCCGCGCGCTCGGCTGGGAGGACCACGTCGTCGCGGCCCGGCCCGACGGCACGACCGTCCGGCTGCGCGACGTGGCCCGGGTGCGCGACACCTTCGAGGAGCGGGTCGAGCGGGGGCGCTACGCCGGCGAGCCCGCGGTGCTCCTCACCGTCCTGAAGACGCCCGAGGAGGACGCGATCGAGATCAGCGAGGCGGTCAAGGCCTTCATCGCGAAGCGGCCGGCGAGGCTCGGCGGCGCTCTGGAGCTGAGCCATGTCTCCGATCTCTCGCGCTTCATCAGCCAGCGCCTCGACCTCATGCTGCGCAACGCCAAGGCCGGCCTCATCCTCGTGCTGATCGCACTCGCGCTCTTCCTCGAGCTGCGCGTGGCCTTCTGGGTGGCCGTGGGCCTGCCGATCTCCTTCCTCGGCACCTTCATCCTGATGCACTTCATGGGCGGGAGCATCAACCTGATCTCGCTCTTCGGCCTGATCGTCGTGCTCGGCCTGATCGTCGACGACGCCATCGTCATCGGCGAGAACATCTTCACGAAGATGCGCGAGGGCATGCCCGCCCGGCAGGCGGCGATCGAGGGCGCGACCGAGGTGTCGATCCCGGTCCTCGCAGCGGTGCTGACCACCATCTTCGCCTTCGTGCCGCTCGCCTTCATCGAGGGCAACATCGGCACCTTTATGCGGCAGCTCCCCATCGTGGTCATCGCGGCGCTGGCCGTCTCGCTGATCGAGGCCTTCGTCATCCTGCCGGCGCACCTCGCCCACGAGCGCAAGGGCGTCACGCGCCTGCCCCGCTTCATGCAGGCCGTCTCGAAGCGGATCGTCGCGATGCGAGCCGCGCTCTTCGAGACGACGATCCCGGGCCACTACGAGCGCCTGCTGCGCTTCGTGCTCCGCTGGCGCTACGCCTTCGTGGCGATCGTGACCTTCTTCGGGCTCACCGTGATCGGCATGGTCGTCGGCGGTTTGATTCCCTTCGTCTTCATCCAGGAGAGCGATGCCGAGACCCTGAACATCGATCTCGAGATGGTGGCGGGCACGGCGGAGGAGCGGACCCTCGAGGTGATCGACCGGCTCGAGGCCATGGTGATGGCGAGCCCCGAGGTCGCCTCGGTCTATTCGGTGCTGGGCGCGAGCTTCAGCGACCGGGGGCGGCAGACACCCGCCGATCCCGCCACCGTGGGGCAGATCACGATCGAGCTCCTCCCCGCCGAGGAGCGCGAGGACAGGCAGCTTCGCTCCTCGGACCTTCTGCTCGCGGAGTGGCGCAAGAAGAGCGCCGGGATCAGCGGCACGAACAAGCTGAGCTTCATCGCCCGGAGCGGCGGTCCGCAGGGGGCCGACATCGAGCTGCGCGTGCGGGGCGACGACCTCGAGACCCTGCGCGGTGCGGTGGATTGGATCGAGAGCGAGATCCAGAGCTACGACGGCATCGACGAGATCCAGGACGACCTCGACCTCGGCAAGCTCGAGGTGCGACTCGATCTCCGGGACGACGCGCGCGAGCTGGGCTTCACCACCGCCGACGTCGCCGGTCAGATCCGCCACGCGCTCTTCGGCTTCGAGATCCAGGAGCTGCAGACCGAGCTCGAGGAGGTCAAGGTGCGGGCGCTCCTGCCCGAGGATTCGCGGCGCGACATCGGCGACCTGGCGGCCCTGAGGCTGGTCGCGCCCTCCGGCGCGCGGGTGCCGCTCGAGGAGGTCGCGACGCTCGACACCCGGCGGGGCTACGCCACCCTCGCCCGCGTGGACGGCAAGCGGGCCTTCACCATCAAGGCCGAGATCGACGATGCTCGGGCCAACACGAACGAGGTCACGACCGACCTGGCCCGGAAGCTGGTCGGCATCGAGGAGCGCTTCCCCGGCGTCTCGGTCAGCTTCGAGGGCGTGAAGAAGCAGACCATGGAGTCCTTCAGCTCGCTGAAGTGGGGCTTCCCCGCGGCCCTGCTCATGATCTACGTGATCATCGCCATCCTGTTCCGCTCGTATCTGCAACCCGTGATCGTCATGCTGGCGATCCCCTTCTCGTTCATCGGCGCGATCTTCGGCCACTTCGTGACCTCGAATCCCTTCACCATCCTGTCGATGATCGGCTCGGTGGCGCTCGCGGGCATCGTCGTGAACGACTCGCTGATCCTGGTCGACTTCACCAATCGCGCCCGGAGGCTGGGCGCCACGGCCTTCGAGGCCGTGGTCAAGGGCGGTCGCTCGCGTCTGCGCGCCATCCTGCTCACCACGATCACGACGATCTGCGGCCTCGGCCCGCTCATGCTCGAACGCAGCTTCCAGGCCCAGTTCCTGATCCCGATGGCGGTGGCGATCGTCTACGGCCTCGCCTTCGCGACGATCCTGACGCTGTTCATCCTGCCCTGCGCCTACTGCATCTACGAGGACCTCGTGCGGCTCGTGCTCGGGCGACGGATGCTGGGGGCGGGCGAAGGTGAGGAGCTGCCCGAGAAGGCGCGGAAGCTCTTCTGATCAGGAGCCGGTCGTCACTCGGCCTTGCGATGGGCGGGTGAACGGCCCTCGAGAAAGGGCACCTCATCGCGGGCGAGCCCGAGCCAGGAGAGCGCGTCGTCGATGCGACGGAAACCCCGGGTCTCCTGGCCCTCCGTCGCCCGGAGTTCGAAGACGCGGACCATGCCGAAGACGAGCTCGTCGTTGCTGACGACGGCGGAGCGGTGCGCGCAGGCCGCGGGCGGCAGCGCGTCGTTCGCGGCGAGGATGGCGCTCAGGCCGTTGGCGTCGATGTCGAGATCGACGACCCGACGGAGATCGAGGATCTCGCGATCGAGATCGTGATGACGCGGATCGCGGCCGATCTCATCGACGAAGGCCAGCAGGGACTCGGCGCAGAGTACGCCTTCGAAGCGTGCGAGTCGGGTGCGGGTCTTCGGATCGACGTCATGGCGGATCATGTCGGGCTCCATATCAATCATCGCTATCGGCCGCGATGCCCACGCTTCTTGCGGGCTTCCGGGGGCGATCCACGGCTTTGCCGCGGGACTTCATGCAGGCGATATCGAGCCGCGACGACTCAGGCATCCCTTTGGGTCCGGAATAGCGCGACGAGGGCGAAGACGAAGCCGCAGCATTCGAAGGCGGTGATGCCCCAGAACAGGCCCGAGTCGGGCGGACCGTCCAGGACGAAACCCGCAAAGCGCCCGAGAAGGAGCCCGCCGAAGGCCGCGACCGACAGGGCCGAGGCGAGCCCCAGGGTCTCGCGACGCCGCGCGAAGGCGAGGATCAGCGCCCCGAAGGCGATCTCGAGCCCGCCGTAGAGCGCCCGCAGGTCGCTGAGCGCGAGCCGGCTGTCGGCCCGGAGGGAGATCTCGTCGAGGTAGCGTTCCGGCGCGATCAAAAGGACGGCACCGGCGAGCAGGAAGGCGGTGCCGATGACGACGGTGATGATCCGGGACGGGTTCATGTCCGAGGATAGCACCATCGGAGCGGTCCTCCTCGCGGGTCGCGGCCGGCTTCTCCGATTCCCGCGAGATTTCCGCCGGAGCGCGGGCTCTACTCCGTCATGATCCTGGGAACCGATGAACGACGAAGACGAGCGACAGACGAGACGAGCGATCGCGGGCGATCGCGAGGCTCTGGGGCGGATCTGGGAGCGGGAGCGCTCCTGGCTGGCGATGATCGTCTGGTCACGCTGCCTCGATCGCGACCTCACCGCCGATCTCGTCCAGGAGGCCGCCCTGATCCTCCTCGACCGGATCGGCGACCTGCGCGAGCCCAGAGCGCTCAGGAGCTGGCTGAAGCGGAGCCTGCTCAACCGGTTGAACGACGAGCTGCGCCGGAGGCTGGCCCGGGCGGAGACCCGGCAGGAGGCCGACCCCGCGCTCCTGCCGGCGCGGGAGATCGAGCCCGCGGCCGAGGATGGCCCCTGGATGGAGGCCCTCGAGACCCTGCCCGTCGATCTGCGCGAGCCTCTCGTGCTGCGCGCGATGGAGGGCCTCGGCATCGCGAGGATCGCCGAGATCCTCGAGACCTCGATCACGACGATCGAGACCCGATTGGTGCGCGCGCGGCGCCTGCTGCGCGAGCGAGTCGAACGCCGGCGTGCCGCCGAGGAGGCGGGGCGCCCGAGCCGCGGAGAGACGAGATGAACGACGAGACCGACATCCTCCTGGACCGGGCCCTCGCAAACGAGCTGGACGCCGCGGGCTGGGAGCGGCTCGAGCTCCTGGCCACCCTCGATCCCGATCTCCATCGCC
>JBFIHP010000262.1:0-5311 GCA_041601735.1 Planctomycetota bacterium
CGCCACCGGACTGATCGACGAGCACGAGGGCATGAGCCTCGTCCAGTTCGCGGACATCCTCGCCGGCGAGCTCGAACTCTCGCGCCGCGAGCTCGACGAGATCGCCTTCATGAGCCGCCGCAAGGCGAGGCAGACGACCGCGGAACGGCGCCGGGAGATCGCCCCGGTCGTGACCGCCTCCGAGCTGATCGACGACGATCGAGGAGCCGGTCCGGACGAGGACCTCGCCTGGCTCGGTCGCCTGAAGGCCCTGCTCGGCCGCGACGGTCGAGCCACCGCCGGCCAGGGCCAGATCCTCTCGGACGGAGCCGCGGTGCTCCTCCTCGCCCGGGAGCGCAAGCTCGGAGACGACCTCCGGGCGCGGGCGCGAATCGTCGAGGGCCTGGTCTGGGCGGGATCACCACGCCGCCCGCAGGTCGCGGTCCTCGGCGCGCTGCGCGAGATCCTCGACCGCAGCGGGCTCGGGATCGCCGACATCGACCTCTTCGAGGTTCACGAGAGCTTCGCCGCCGATCTCCTCGCCCTGCCGACGATCTCGGCCTCGCCTCGGCTCTGGAGCCGCTTCGGTCTGCCCGGCGAGGCCCCCGGCCCGATCGAGGGCGACCGCGTGAACGCCGCCGGGGGCGCCATCGCACTCGGACACGCCGGCGCCGCCAGCGGCCCGCGCATGCTGCTCGCGCTCACGCGCGAACTCGAACGCCGGGATGCTCGGCGCGGCCTCGCCCTGATGGCAGCCGGCGGCGGCCAGGCCATCGCGATCCTGATCGAAAGACCATGAAGGGAACCCCCCGACGATGAGCGCGATCCTCGACCGGAAGATCATCCAGAAGATGCCCAAGGTGCTTCTCCACGACCACCTCGACGGCGGCCTGCGGCCGCAAACGGTGGTCGAACTCGCGCGCGAGCAGGGCTTCGAGCTGCCGACCGAGGATCCCGCGGAGCTCGCCGACTGGTTCTTTCGCGGCGCCAACCGCGGCAGCCTGAGCGAGTACCTCGAGGGCTTCGGCGTGACCTGCGGCCTCATGCAGGACGAGGCCGCACTGCGCCGGGTCGCGCGCGAGCTGATCGAGGACCTTCACGCCGACGGCGTCGTCTACACCGAGGTCCGCTTCGCGCCGATCCTGCACACCTCGCAGGGTCTCAACATCGAGCAGGTGATGACGGCGGTGATCGCGGGGCTGCGCGAGGGAACGGCCGCGACCGGCGTGAGCTGGGGCCTCATCGTCTGCGCCCTGCGCAACATGAGCCCGGAGATCTCGCTGCAGATGGCCGAGCTGGCCGTCGCCTTCCGCGATCGCGGCGCCGTGGCCTTCGACCTCGCCGGCGACGAGATGGGCCATCCGCCCAAGACCCACCTCGACGCCTTCCACTACTGTCAGCGCGAGAACTTCAACATCACGGTCCACGCCGGCGAGGCCTTCGGCTCGGCCTCGATCTGGCAGGCGCTCCAGTACTGCGGCGCCCACCGGATCGGCCACTGCACCCGCCTCACCGAGGACATGGTGATCGAGAAGGGCGAGATCGTGCAGATGGGCACGCTCGCCGCCTACATCCGCGACCGCCGCATTCCCCTCGAGATGTGTCTGTCCAGCAACGTCCACACCGGAGCGGTGCGGAGTCTCGAGGACCACCCCTTCATGCCCTACTTCCTCGGCCAGTTCCGCGTGACCCTGAACACCGACAACCGCCTGATGTCGCGCACGAGCATGAGCGCCGAGTATGCGCTGGCGAACCGGGTCTTCGGCCTGAGCGCCAACGACCTCGAGAAGATCGCGGTCAACTCGATGAAGAGCGCGTTCGTGGGCTTCGACGAGCGCCTGCGGCTCATCTACGACGAGGTGAAGAGCGGCTACGCGGCGCTGCGCGACAAGGGCCTGATCTGAGGCTCAGCCCGGACTGATCTCGAAGAGCGCGAATCGCTCGCCGCTCTCGCGCGCGGGCGCGAGGCAATTCTCGTCCACGAGCAGCCGGGCCCGATCTCCGAGGATCTCGACGATCTGGCCGGTCGCGAGACCGAAGGGCGGGCCGCCCTCCTCCGCGGGTTTCCCGACCGGAAAGACCAGGACGGCCAGGAGGCCTCCCTTGGCGAGTGCCTCGAGCACGGTCGCGGCCCAGCGCGCTCGCAGTTCGAGCGGGATCGCGCAGAGGAAGGTGTGATCCCACCAGAGTTCGTAGCGTTCCTCCGGCTCGAGCGCGAGGGCATCGCGCAGGAGGAAGCGCGAACCGCGTGTCTCGAGAAGGGGCGTCAGTTCCGCGGCGACCTCGGGACAGAAATCGACGGCAGTGACCCGGAATCCCGCCTCGGCGAGGGCGAGGGCATCGTGCCCGCGACCGCATCCGGGCACATAGGCTCGGCCGGGCGGACCGAGGAGACCGAGCCGGGCGATCAGCTCGGGATGGGCTCGGCCGAGATCCCAGGGCGTGACCGAGGCGTCCCAGAAGGGGCTCCAGAACTCGACCCGGTCGCAGCCGCAGTCGGGGATGTCGAAACCCTCGGGAAGATGATCGCGGAGACTCATGTCGGCCACAGGATACGATGCGGTACTCGACCTGCAATTCCCCGGTCAGGGGATTCTCCTCGGCGCCCCCATCGTTAAAACTCAGTACGGAGGGCCGCCCGCGCGCGTCGCGGACCCGAGCGACCGGGTACAGGACCGTCCGAGCCGGGGGATTCAAGACCGTGATAAGCGCCATCATCTACGACCTCGACGGCACGCTGATCGACTCGGCGTCCGACATCGCCGTGGCCCTCAATCGGGTGCGCGATCACTACGCCCTGCCGCCGATAGAGGACTGGGAGGTGCGCGCATTCATCGGCGACGGCGCCGCGAAGCTGCTCGAACGCGGCGTCCTGGGCATCGTCGAGGACCCGACCCTTCGCCCGACCCGCCACCTCCCGCGCAGCGGGGCGGACATGCAGGAGATGCTCGAGCTCTTCCAGGGCTTCTACGCCGAGGATCCGGTGATCGAGACGAAGCTCGTCCCGGGCGCGGAGAAGGCCCTCCGCCACTGGCAGAAGGAGGGCGCCGCACAGGTCGTCCTCACCAACAAGCCCCACTGGATCGCCGAGGACATCCTGCGGCGTCTCGGCGTGCTCAACTACTTCGATCTCGTGATCGGTGCCGGCGCGCTGGATGACGAGGGCCAGGCCCTGCCCCTGAAGCCCGACCCGGTCCTGATCGATTTCATCCTCGACCAGACCGGCGCGGCTCGCGAGGAGACCGTGATCGTCGGCGACGGTCTCCCCGACATGGAACTCGCCAAGGCCGCCGGGATCCGCTGCATCGCGATCCTCTGCGGCTACACCGACCCGGCGGCCCTGATCGAATCGACGCCGGATCTCGACTGGGTCGCGACCTCCTTCGCCGCGGCCGACGAGTTCCTAAGAGGACAGCCCTAGACGGAACACGCGGTCGTGGAGACCGAGGGTCTCCTCGAGGTGCCGATCCGCCCAGCTCCAGTCGTGCCGCGCCTCGGCGTCGAGCACGGGGTCGTCGCGGAACGAGTTCATGCAGCCGGCGGCCAGCAGCGCCTCGTCCAGGGCGAGGTTGCGATCGAGGTTGCCGACCAGCTCGCTTCCGGCCGACCGGACATGGAACCGCAGGGTCTGCAGGTCGCGCCGACGCCGACCCGAACGCAGACGCAGCCAGCTGAGCGGGTTCGATCGTTCCATCTTCTCGACGTCCCAGCCCCGGCCGTTCAGGAAGATCGGCGCGGTGGAACCGCCGAACCAGAGGCGACAGGCCCGACCGTGGGGGGCGCGGCGAGGATCGATCTGGCCCGGCCACATGAAGCTGCCGTCGTAGGCGCCGACGGACCCGAAGAGGTGCGGATACTTCACGCCGAGGTAGACCGCGCTGAAGCCGCCCATGCTGAAGCCGTCCAGCGCGCTGTGACGCCGGCCGACCCGGACCGCGAAGCGGTCCTCGACCAGCTCCTTCACCTCGAAGAAATGGCGCTCGAACCGGCCGTTTCCGCCGCCCTCGGCCCTTGCGTCGCCGCTCCAGTCGATCGGGACGCCCTGATGGCGGCGCGAGGGCGGCATGAAACCCGGCAGGACCGCGATCATGGGTTTGACCCGGCCCGAGCCGATCTGACGATCCAGGAGCGGTTTCAGGCCCTCGCGGCCGTCCTGCTTTCCGGCCCACTCCTCCTCGTGCCCGCGCAGGAGGTAGAGAACGGGGTAGGCCCGGGTCTTTTCGCCGTAACCCTCTGGCAGATAGACGCCGAAGCGCTTCTCGACGCCGAGGACGGAGCGCGGGATCTTGACCCATTCGATCCGCGATCCCCGAGATCGAGGCGCGTGCTTGGTGCGGCGGCGGTCCTTCATCGACGCATCAGGATGCCAGGGTCCGGGGGGCTTTCAAGTGGGGTCGATCGTCGCCGGGACTTCGCAAAGATCCGGGGAATTCATCGGGGTTTTTGGACCGGCCCCGCCCGGATCTCTATGATCCCTCCGAGGGATTCTTTGCCGTTTCCCCGCCAACGAAACACGAGAAAGAGGTGCACCCCGATGAGAATCCGAGCGGCCCTGGCCGCGCTGATGTTCGTAGTCGTCAGCGCGACCGCCCTTCAGGCCCAGGTGGCCATCCCCGGAACGGTCGAGATCCTGGATTACCACGACTCCGGCGAGAAGTCCCACCCCGGCGGCCCCGAGGTCGCCCTGGTCCACCAGAAGGTCTTCAACTACCCCGGCGCGTCCTCGCTCCGCGTGGTCTTCGGACAGTGGGCGCTCGGCGCGGGCGACTTCATCGAGGTCCGCGGCATTCAGGACGGCTACAGCCATCGGCTGACGAACGGCGAGCTCGCCAAGTGGCAGGGCTCGAGCGCCTTCTTCAACGGCGACACGGTCGAGATCTCGCTCTGGGTCGCGCCCGGTTCGACCGCCAGCTTCGAGACCTTCAGCTACATCGTGGGCCTCGGCGGCTCGGTGAGCGGAACGCCCGCCGGCGTCGATACGCAGTGCGGTCCGACCGACGACCGTCTCCCCACGGTCGATCCGCGCGCCGCGCGCTTCTCGACCGCGAGCGGCAGCGCCGGCTGCACGATCTGGCTCGGCAGCGCCAACGACGTCGCCATGAGCGCCGGTCACTGCTTCAGCGGCGGCAGCCTGACCGTGGCCGAGTTCAACGTGCCGCCCTCGCTGTCCTCCGGCGCGGTCCAGCACCCGCCGATCGAGGACCAGTTCCCGGTGGACGTCTCCACCATCACCTTCACCAACGGCGGCGTCGGTAACGACTGGGGCGTCTGCAAGCTCTTCACCAACAACATCGGCCAGACGGCCGTGGGCCGCTACGGCGGCTTCTACACC
>JBFIHP010000263.1:0-5286 GCA_041601735.1 Planctomycetota bacterium
CTCGAGGCCCTGCGCGGCGCCTTGGACGACCTGCTCGCCGGGCGCGCCGCGGCGCTCGTCACCGCGCCGCTGGCGAAGGAGGCCGTCGCCCGGGTCGAGGCGGGATTCAAGGGCCACACCGAGTGGATCGGCGAGCGGGTCGGCGCCCGGCCGCTGATGATGCTGGCCCATGACGAGCTGCGGGTCGCCCTGGTCACCACCCACCTGCCCCTGGCCCGCGTTTCCGAGGCCATCGATCGCGGGAGCATCCTCGCCGCGCTCGCGATCCTCGGCCGCGACCTGCGCGGCCGTTTCGCCATCGCCCGGCCGCGGATCGCGGTGCTCGGACTCAACCCGCATGCGGGGGAGGGCGGCCTGCTTGGGCGGGAGGAGATCGAGATCATCGCACCCGCGATCGCCGAGGCCGGCGGCCCCGAGGCCGGCATCGAGGGTCCCTTCCCGGCGGACAGCTTCTTCGTGCCCGACCGCCTGGCCCGTTTCGATGCCGTCCTCGCGATGTATCACGACCAGGGCCTGATCCCGGTCAAGATGCGCGGTTTCGGTCGGACCGTGAACGTCACCCTGGGTCTCCCGCTCATCCGGACCTCGCCCGATCACGGCACCGGCTTCGACCTCGTCGCCGCCGGCGGCCGCCCCGACGCCGGCAGCATGGACGCGGCGCTCGAACTGGCGATCCGGCTCGCGTGTTCGGCTGCCGGATCTCGTTGACCCCCCCGGGATTTAGGCTCGAAGCGATCCGGCAGTCGGCGGGGTTCTCCGATTCTCCCTGCCGCCCGGTTTCCGTTCCGACAGGAGGTTGCGTCACCGTGAGACGGAAGAAGCGTCTGCTCTTCGACGTCCTCGACGACATGATCGAGCCGCGGGATCGCTACGATCGCCCGAAGCGGGCGGCGGCGCGAGCTCGGAGGCCCGACAAGAAGACGGGATCGAGGAGCGAGAAGAAGGCGCGCCGGGCGGCGACCGCCGCGACCCGGCGCCGGGACACCGGGTCCCGTCCGGAGCGGGCCCCGGGCGAGGGCATCCGACTCAGTTACGGCATGGCCGGAGCGGTGCTGCTGGTGCTCCTCGTGGTGGTCGGGGTCGCCTATCGCTTCGGTTTCGACCACGGTGAAGGCGGCGTATTCTCGCGGGAGTCCTCCGAGATACCCCTCAGGGTCGAGGGCCCGCGCGACCTCGAGCGCGACCACTTCGCCGTCCGGGCGGCCAACATCCCCTATCGTCGCGGTCAGTTCGAGGGTGCGGCCGAGCTGGCGCAGGATTACGTAGACTTCCTCCTGGAAAGAGGTTACGTCGATGCGGTCGGCGCCGCCTACCCCGACGAGGATCGCCCAGGCCACGGGCGGATCATCGTCTGGGCGGGGCAGGCCGACCGGAAGCAGGATCTGGCCAAGGCGGCCGAGCACATCCGCGGACTCAGCTTCCGTGGAAAGAGCCCTTTTGGGACGGCCTACGTCCAGTTATTTTCTGCGCCCAAGTAGCCTCAGATCGGGGCCTCGAGGCCCAAGGAGATCCACCGTGTCGCTGCACAAGAGCCTTTCCACGGGCGGCAAGCTGAGCCGCACTCGCAACGTCTGGACCCGGGCCGAGCGTCTCGCGCGCCTCACGGAAGAGGGCCGCTACCTCGAGGGCGAGAGCGTCTTCAACCTGCCGAAGGTGCGCACGCAGCTGAAGGCGAAGGGCAAGAAGAAGAAGAAGGAGGCGAAGGAGGAAAAGGAGAAGTAGTCGCTACTCCTCCGTCCTGTCGCCGAAACACACCCAGGGGACCAGGCGCGAGCCTGGTCTTTTTGCATTGAGCCCCGAACAAGTCGAGATCATCGAAGTCTTCTCCGCGATCCAGGGCGAGGGTCCGATCCTGGGCCGCCGCCAGATCTTCCTGCGCTTCGGGCGCTGTGACGTCCAGTGCCTCTACTGCGACACCCCTCTCTGCCACGTCGAGCTGCCGACCGCGCGGGTGGAGGCCCGTCCCGGCCGGCGGGACTTCGACAAGGTCGCCAACCCCGTCGCCCTCGACGACCTCGTGTCCTGGGTCATCCGCCTCGACGAGCCGCGGGGCCTGCACCACTCGGTCTCGCTCACGGGCGGTGAGCCTCTTCTGCACGCCGAGGCCATCCGCGTCATCGCGCCGCCGCTCCGTGATCGCGGCCTGAGGCTCTACCTCGAGACGAACGGGCACCTCGTCGCGGAGCTCGAGCGAGTGATCGACCTCGTCGATATCGTGGGCATGGACATCAAGATCGCCTCGGCCACCGGCTTCCCGGCCCGTCATGACGACAATCGTCGCTTCCTCGAGGTCTGCCGCGCCGCCGGTCGCGAGGTCTTCTGCAAGGTGGTCATCGGCCATGACATCGGCGACGCCGAGCTCGAAGACGCCATCGCGGTCGTGGCCGAGGTCGCGCCCGAGACTCCCTTCGTCCTGCAACCCGTCACGCCCTTCGCCGGCAAGGGCCGGCCTCCGGCCCCCGAGCGCCTGATCGAACTCGACGCGCTGGCCCGGCGCCGGCTTCCCGAGGTCCTGGTGATCCCCCAGACCCACAAGATGATCAATCAGCTATGAGCCTGCCGACCATCGCCATCGTGGGCCGCCCCAACGTGGGCAAGTCCTCCTACCTCAATGCCGTCGTCGGCCGCCGGATCTCGATCGTCGAGCCGACGCCGGGCGTGACCCGCGACCGGATCTCGGTCGAGGTGGAGCACGGCGACCGCCGGGCTCTCCTGGTCGATACGGGCGGCATCGGCGTGGTCGATGAGATGCGGCTCGACGAGGACATCGAGTCGCAGATCGAGATCGCCCTCCATCTCGCCGACGTCATCATCTTCGTGGTGGACGGTCGCGAAGGCGTGACGCCGCTCGACCAGAAGGTCTCGAGGAGGCTGCGCAAGCTGCAGAAGCCCGTCGTCCTCGGAGTCAACAAGCTCGATCATCCGGGCAAGGACATCCTCGCCGCGGAGTTCTTCCGTCTGGGCATGGGCGATCCCGTCGCCTTCTCCGCCCAGGAGGGTCTCGGCGTCATGCACCTGCTCGACAAGGCCTTCAAGCTTCTGCCCGAACCCGAGGGCATGGCCGACTTCGGCTTCGACCCGGAGGTCCCGCGCATCGCCCTGGTCGGCAAGCGCAACGTCGGCAAGTCCACCTTCATCAACAAGGTCGCGGCAGCGGACCGGGTCATCGTCAGCGACATCGCCGGCACGACCCGGGACGCCGTCGACGTCCCGGTCGAGTACAAGGGGCGGAAGTTCATCGCCATCGACACCGCGGGGATCATGAAGAAGAACCGCGTCCGGAATTCGGTGGACTTCTACAGCCAGGCCAGGAGCGAGGCCGCGATTCGCCGCGCCGACATCGTCCTCTTCCTGATCGACCCGGCCACCGATCTCTCCCAGGTGGACAAGAAGATCGGGATGCAGGTCGCCGACCAGGCCAAGCCCTGCGTGCTGGTCGTGAACAAGTGGGACACGGCCAAGGAGCGGATCAGCACCGCCGAGTACATGACCTATCTCGAGGCGCGGCTGCCCGGGCTGCACTTCGCGCCCGTGGTCTTCATCTCCGCCCTGGACGGCTTCAACGTCGACAAGGCCATCGACGTGGCCTTCGACCTCCACCAGCAGGCCCAGCTCCGGGTGAGCACCGGCGAACTCAACCGGGTCGTCGAAGCCGCCTACGAGCGGAGGCGCCCCGGCGGCAAGACCGGTTTCAAGGCGAAGATCTACTACGCCACCCAGGTCGATCGTTCCCCGCCCACCTTCGTCATCTTCGTGAACGACCCGAGCCTCTTTCCCGGCAACTACCAGCGCTACATCGAGAACCGGCTCCGGGATGCCTTCAAGTTCGACGAGATCCCCGTCCAGGTCTTCTTCCGGGGACGCGACAGCCTCTACCACGACTGAGTCCGGATCGGGGAGGGCGCAACGCTTGCCATTCCCGGCCGTTCAACGCATCCTGAGCGCCGACGCGCGCGCCCCTGCGTCCCGGAATGGAGAACTGCGATGAGGCTCAACCTCTTTCTGACCGCCCTGATCTTCCTCGGTCTCTCCGCGGCCTGCGCCGGCAGGCCCGAACCCTACGAGGACGACTGGCAGCTGCGCTACATGCACAGCTACGACTTCATGTGGGAGGAGTGCATCGCGGCACTGCGGCAGCAGTACCGGATCGAGAAGGCCGACAAGGAGGCGCGGACGATAACCACCGACTGGAACGAGCACCTCGCGGTCATGGCCTACCAGGGCTACCGGACCCGATTGGTCGTGACCATCGAGGGTGACGTCGAGGAGGGCTACCACGTGAAGGCGAAGGAAGAGCGCGAGGTGAACGCCGAGCAGGTGAACCCCGAAGCCTCGTCCGAGGCCGACTGGGAACCGGCCTCGGCGGACGGCGGAACGCTCGGGAAGTTCCGGATCGCCCTCCACCGGCGCCTGAATCCGAAAGAATCCTGGCGCGACGCAGAAATTCGTTAGGGCTCTTTCGGGCCCATTCGAGCCCCTCTTGAACGCGCCCCGCGACCCCCGAGGTCGCGGGGCGCGCGTCGTTTCCTGTCCTCTCCGCAGGTGAGGATTGGACTGCGACTCGGACGAAGGGGTCGGTCGAACCCGATCGGATCCGGTCGCGCACGACGCGCGATCTCGAATCCGCCAAAGCGACGTAGCAGCGCGCGCGCTGCCTTCAACGCGCTTTTGGCCGCAAGCCCCTCGCCGTCGATCGAGCGTCGGTCGAACGCTTCGCCTTCGTGACGGTTGCACGAGGAGGGTCGTCGTCCGTCCCGTCGCGTGCATCGGTTTCGGACTCGCGGCGGTCGCTCCCTTGGGCCCGACGTCGAACGCGGCGCCCCGTCATCCGGTCGAAGCTCTCGTTTTTGGCGCAGGTTTTTTTCAGGTGCGGCCGATCTTTTCTAGTTGAAGGCCTGCGGGCCGTGCTTTATTTTTTTTGTTGCATGCCGAAGGCGTTTCGACGCTCGAACGCATGTTCGTACGGATGGGTTTACGGGACCATCCTTCGACTTCGTTGAACTCTGTCAAAGGAGTAGGGAATTGGCTAAGAAAGTCACCAAGAAGCGCGTCGCCAAAAAAGCGACTCGCAAGAAGGCCACCAAAAAGGCCGCCAAGAAGAAGGTCGTGAAGAAGGCGACTCGCAAGAAGGCCGCCAAGAAGAAGGTCGCCAAGAAGAAGGCGACCCGCAAGAAGGCGACCCGCAAGAAGGCCGCCAAGAAGAAGGTCGCCAAGAAGAAGGCCACGCGCTAGAAGGCCAAGAAGAAGGTCGCCAAGAAGAAGGCGACCCGCAAGAAGGCGACGCGC
>JBFIHP010000264.1:0-5186 GCA_041601735.1 Planctomycetota bacterium
CTGCGCCTCGAGCCCGGCCGCGAGGCCGCAGCCGAGGAGGGTGACGAGGAGAAGCGTCCTCATCGACCGATCAGTTGTCTTCGACCTTGAAGATCGCGTGACCCGAGTCCTGCAGCTCCTGGAGGGCCCGGACGGCGGCCTTGGCCTCGTCGGCCTTGCCCGCCAGCACCGCGCGCTCGAGCTTGATCGAGTGCTCGAGGCCGTCCAGCATCATCGAGCGGTACTTGAGGATCATCTCGTCCTTCTTCTCCGACTTCGCGGCGACGCCGGGCACGAGGCCCTTGGCCTCGACGAAGGCCTTCTGGATCACCAGGATCTGGGCGAGATTCTCGTTCTTCTGCTCGGCATCGCCGATCGAGCGGCGCATCCGGCGCATGGCGCCCTTGAGCTCCTTCATGCACTTCTCGAGCGCCTCGTGATCGTCGAGGACGGGCCGGCGATCGGCGGCCGGGGCCGAGCCGAGCTGGACGAGGGCGAAGACCAAGAGAACGGCCATGAGGGCCGTGGCGATGAACCTGGACATGCGATTGCTCCGAATCCTGTTTGGTTGCGAGGGATCCTATCTCCTCCTGCCGATGAGACGTAGGGGAGTTTCTGCGGGGCCGGGGGAGCCCGGTTTCGACCGCCGTGGAACACGGGTCAAGGCCCCGTGTACGGTGCGGGGGCGACCTGCCGGCCAGGCTCATCCGCCGATGATCGGGGTCCGGGCGAAGGGGAGTCGAGGTTCAGGACATGGATCAAACCGAGACGGGACGCAGCGACGAGGTCGAGGAGGAGCGGCAGCCGACGTCCGCCGCCGACTCCCCCGAGGCTGCCCCCTGCGGAGCCGCCTCGTCCGAGACGGCCGGGACCCCCCTCGACTGCGTCCCCGTGCCCGAGCCCGGACCCGAGGGGCACGACCTTGCCGACCCGGCCTACTACCTGAACCGCGAACTCACCTGGCTCAACTTCAACTACCGCGTGCTCAACGAGGCCGCCGACGGGCGCAACCGCCTGCTGGAGCGCCTGAAGTTCGTCGCGATCGTCAGCTCGAACCTGAACGAGTTCTTCATGAAGCGGATCGGCGGCCTGAAGCAACAGGTCGGCGCCGGCGTCGAGACGATGACCCCCGACGGTCGCAGCCCCGGTCGGCAGATCGGCGAGTGCTGCGCGCTCGTGCGCAGGCTCGAGACGAAGAAGTTCGCGGTGCTCCAGAAGCTCCGCGACGAACTCGCGGAGCGCGATATCCATGTTCGCAACGCCGAGGAGCTGAACGAGGTCGAGCGCCAATGGCTGCGCGACCACTTCTTCGAGAACATCTACCCTCTGGTCACGCCGCAGGCGACCGATCCGGCGCATCCCTTTCCCTTCATCTCGAATCTGTCCCTGAACCTCCTGGTCACGTTGCGTTACGACGACCTCGAGACCTCGCTGGCGCGCGTCAAGGTACCGCTGGGGGCGGGAACGAGCCGCTTCATCCGCCTCCCTGACCGGGCGACCTACGTGCCGCTCGAGACCGTGATGGCCGACAACCTCGACATCCTCTTTCCGGGGATGGAGGTGGTGTCCTGCTCGTTCTTCCGGGTCACGCGTAACTCCAACACCGAGACCTCGGAGGAGCGGGCGGAGGATCTCCTGGCGCTCATCGAGTCGGAGCTCCGCGAGCGAAAGTTCGCCCCGATCGTGCGACTCGAGGTCTCTCGCGGCATGGATGCCCAGCATCTCGGAGTGCTGGCCGCGGAGCTCGGCCTCGATGCCGTCGAAGACGTCTTCGAGAGCGCGGGCCATCTCGGGCTGCGCGACTTCCTGGAGATCGCGACCGATCCGCGCCTGAAGGGCGAGGGACTTCGCGACGAGCCGCATCACCCCGTCGATCACCCGGCCCTGACCGCCGATCGCAGCATCTTCCACATCCTGCGCGATCAGGGCTCGATCCTCCTCCATCACCCTTACGAGAGCTTCGTCGGCAGCGTGGAGCGCTTCCTGGCCGAGGCCAGCAGCGATCCCAAGGTTCGCGCGATCAAGATGTGTCTCTACCGCACCAGCTCGGAATCGAAGGCCATCGACTACCTGATCGACGCGGCGCAGAACGGCAAGCAGGTCACGGTCGTGGTCGAGATCAAGGCTCGCTTCGACGAGGCCGCCAACATCCGCTGGGCGAACCGGCTCGAGGAGGCCGGCATCCACGTGACCTACGGCGTCGTCGGCCTGAAGACGCACTGCAAGGTCATCCTCGTGGTACGTCAGGACTACAACGGCCTGCGGCGCTATGCCCACGTCGGCACCGGCAACTATCACGCCGAAACGGCGCGCCTCTACACCGACCTCGGCCTTCTGACCTCCGATAACCAGATCGGCGAGGACCTGACCGAGCTCCTTAACTACCTCACCACGGGCTACAAGCCGAAGCGGCGCTACCAGAAGATCCTGCCGAGCCCGAAGATGGGACGGCAGGCCCTGCTGCAACGGATCGATCGCGAAGTCGAGCACGCCCGCGCGGGACGGGACGCGCTCATCCAGTTCAAGATGAACGCGCTCGAGGACCCCGAGATCAGCCGTGCGCTCTACGTCGCGGGACAGGCCGGCGTGAAGATCGACCTGATCATCCGGGACAGCTGCCGGATCAGGCCGGGCATCCCCGGCCTCTCCGACAACATCCGGGTCATCAGCATCATCGGCCGTTTCCTCGAGCATGTCCGGCTCTACTACTTCAGGAACGACGGAGCCGAGGAGTACTACATCGGCTCGGCCGACTGCATGAAGCGAAACCTCGACTCCCGGGTCGAGATCTTCGTGCCGGTCGAGCAGGAAGCGCACCGCGCCGAATTGCGCGAGCTCCTCGATCTTCAGCTCTCGGACCTGCGCAACGTCTGGGACATGAAGGCCGACGGCAGCTATCAGCAGCGCCGGCCGACGAACGAGGACGAGGAGAAAGGCGTTCAGCGCCTCCTCGTCGAACACTACGAGAAGCGCTTGAAGGAGAGCAAGCGCCTGAAGAAGCGCCGTATCCGCGGCTTCGATCGCCGCCTCGACGGCTGATCCTCGCCTTCCGCCGGAGTCCTCGTCCCGAGCCTGATCATCTCGGCCAGGAAGAGCTCGCGTTCGACCGGTCCCTGCCAGCGATGTCCCGGTCCCCAGCGGGCGTGCGCGATGTCGTGGCAGTCACGACAGATGTCGGCGTAGCGCCGGCGGATCTCGACCTCCCGGCCCGCTCCCTTCGCGACCGGGCGCAGGTGGTGCCTGGTGAGCGGCAGGATGCGGTCGCAGACCGGACAGGCCGCGCGCTCGCGGACCGCGGCCGAGAACGAGCACCAGCCGGCGCCGAAGCGCCGATAGAGTTCATCGAGCAGATCCTCGTCGGAGAGGGATGAGGGCTCGTCTTCGCGACGGTCGGTCATGCGAGCATTCTATCAGGCGGTTTTGAAACCGCGCTCCGAGGCCGGGCGTCATTCTCGGCATCCGGAAGAAGGAGCATCCGCGTGACCACGACCAGAGTCCTCTTCGTCGCCTTCCTGGCCCTGCTCGGCGCCTGCGCCCACGACGACTGCGGCACCGAGCGTCCGACGACGATCGAGCGCGGCGGCATCGCGCTCCGGCCCGAGGCCGCCGTCGAGGACTTCCCGCCGCCGCTCGAGCTCGCCGAACCGCCGGCGCCGCCCTGGGGCGACCTCGACTGGCGGCGGGAGGGCGAGGTCATCATCGCCGGCCTCGAAGGTGACGAACCCGAGCTCCTCGCCGCGCGCGGCGCCTTCGTCGGCGGCATGCTCCTGCGCCGCACCCGCGGCCTCGGCGAGCTCGCCGTCGCGGCCCACGAGTCGGGCACGAACGGCCGTCGCCTCGAGATCAGCGGCGACGAGCTCGCGCTCGCGGCCGCAGGGAAGCTCCTCGACGGCCTGAAGGAGAGCCGGGAGATGCTCGGCTTCGTCTTCAGTCTCGTCGCGGCCGATACCGACGAGACCCTCGTCGGCCCGATGAGCCTCACCGTCCTCGCGGGGCAGACCGCCTCGATCTCGATCATCAACGAGATCGCCTACGTGAAGGACTTCGACGTCGAGATCGCGAGCGCGGCCGTCATCGCCGATCCGATCATCGACATCCTCCGGGAGGGCGTCGTGGTCACGATCCGGCCCTACGCCGACCCCGACGGTCGGATCGAGATGGACGGCGAGGTCATGAGCTCGGCCGTGGCGCGACCGATCAACGAGTTCACGACCAATCTCGGGGACGGCAGCGACGTGACCCTGCAGATACCCGAGCTGAAGACGACGACGCGCCGCGCGAGTATCGTCGTTCCGGTCGATCAGGTTGACTTCGTCATCGAGGACATCGAGATGCTCGCCCCGGACGGCGACGGCGGCTTCTCGAGCACGCGCGCGCGCCTCATCGGCTCGATCAGGCGCTGAAGCCTCCGGCGACCCGCGCCGGCTCCGGGCCGCATTCCTTGACAGGGACCCCGAGGATTCGATAGGAACGACGTTCCGCCGCGCGAGAGCGCGGCCTCCAGTCGTTTCCCGTAGCCATCGAGTCGCCATGAAGACCGCCGGATACCTCGTCGTCGTCCTCCTCGTCCTCGCCGCCGGATTGCGCGCCCAGAAGGACCGCCACTCCGTCCCCGATCGCAAGGCCGTCGCGGAGGCACGCAAGCACTACGAGAAGAGAGCCGCCGCCGAGGCGGACCTCGAGAAGCGGGTCGCACTCCTGCTGTCGATGGGGCTCGAGGACGGCGCGCATCCGCCGCTGCGCTACGCGCTGCTCTCGGACGCGGTCGATCTCGCCATGCAGGCGGGGACCTTCGATCTCGGCGTCCGCGCCGCGGGAGAGCTCGCCGACTTCTTCGCCGTCGATCGCGCCGACGTCGTGCGTGATTTCGTCCTCGGCTTCAGCAAGAAGAACCGGACGCCGCGCTGGGGCGCGCGGGCTGCCGGAGTCCTGATCGAGACCGCAGGCCGGGTCCTCGCCGAAGGTGATGCGAGGATGGCGAAGAAGCTCCTCGACGACGCCGAGGCGCAGGCCAAGCGCTACAAGCACGGCGGGATCATCCGCCGCGTGAAGGCGCTCGAGAAGCTCGTCGCCGAGATCGATCGGATCGAGTCACGTGCCGCCAAGGCCGGCGAGGAGGCCGAGCCGCTCGATCTGGCTCTCCTGCACCTCGTGCGCGGCGCCGACGCGGTCTCGGCGGCGCTCGAGCTCGAGCGCTGTGCCGACGA
>JBFIHP010000265.1:0-5169 GCA_041601735.1 Planctomycetota bacterium
CCTTCTCCGACCGGTAGGTCCGGTAGTTGATGGTCTCGGGCTTCTTCACCTCACCGTAGGACCAGTTGCGGATGTCGGCCGGGGAGGCCATCCGGATGGTCACTGCGCTGACGTCGTTGACTCGGTTGTAGGTGGTGCTCATCTGCTCTTTCCGACCTCCGATCAGGCGCCCATGACGGCGTTGATGTCAGTTTCCTGCTTGCGCAGTTCGACGTTCAGGCAAAGTCCGCGCAGCTCGTGGCAGAGCACGTCGAAGCTGACCGGGGTGCCGGCCTCGAGGGTGTTCTCGCCCTTCACCATCGACTCGTAGATCTTGGTGCGGCCGTCCACGTCGTCCGACTTCACGGTCAGGAGTTCCTGGAGGATGTAGGCCGCGCCGTAGGCCTCGAGCGCCCAGACCTCCATCTCGCCGAAACGCTGGCCGCCGAAGCGGGCCTTGCCGCCCAGCGGCTGCTGGGTGATCAACGAGTAGGGCCCGGTGGCGCGGGCGTGGACCTTCTCGTCCACCAGGTGGTGGAGCTTCAGGATGTACATGTAGCCGACGGTGGTCTCCTGCTCGTAGGCGGCGCCGGTGCGCCCGTCGTAGAGCTGGACCTTGCCGGTCGGCGGCAGGCCGGCCTCGGTCAAGGCGGCCTCGATGTCGATCTCCTTGGCGCCGTCGAAGACGGGCGTCACCGCCTGGAAGCCGAGCTTCATGGCGGCCCAACCCAGGTGGGTCTCGAGGATCTGACCGACGTTCATACGCGAGGGGACGCCCAGCGGGTTCAGGCAGATGTCGAGCGGCTTGCCCTCGGCGGTGAAGGGCATGTCCTGCTCCGGCAGGATGCGGGCGATGACGCCCTTGTTGCCGTGACGGCCCGCGATCTTGTCGCCGACCGAGAGCTGACGCTTGGTCGCGACGTAGACCTTGACCATCTCGAGCACGCCGGTCGGCAGCTCGTCGCCGCGCGAGAGGCGATTGACCAGCTTGGTCTTGTCGCTCTCGAAGCTGTCGATGCGATCGAGGTAGGCCTTGACCGCGTTCTGCGCCTGATCGCGCTTCTTGCCCTTGCCGAACTGGGAGTCGACCGAACTGAGGATCTGCTCCCGCACGAGCTTGCAGAGGTAGTAGTTCTCGGCGCTCTTCGCCGTGATCTCCTCCTTGGTCGTGCCGTCCAGGAGCTTGCCGCCGCCGATCTCCTCCAGCCGCTCGATGAGCTGACTGAGGGTGTCGCGGTAACGCTCGAGGAAGCGGGTCTCGGCCTTCTTGATCTCGGCCAGGTTCCGCTGCCGCTCCTCCTCGGTCATGTTGACCTTGCGGGAGAACTTCTGGGTGTTGATGACCACGCCCTCGACGCCGGAGGGCACCTCGAGGGAGTCGTTCTTCACGTCCTCGCCGGCGCGGCCGAAGATGGCGTGGAGCAGCTTCTCCTCGGGCGAGAGCTCGTTCTTGCTCTTGGGCGCGACCTTGCCGACCAGGATGTCGCCGGGTCGCACGCGGGTGCCGATCTGGACGATGCCGTCCTCGTCGAGGTTCTTGAGCGCGCGCTCGGGCACGTTCGGGATGTCGCGGGTGAATTCCTCGCGGCCGAGCTTGGTCTCGCGGATCTCGATCTCGAACTCGTCGATGTGGATCGAGGTGAAGTAATCCTCCTTGACCAGACGCTCGCTCACGAGGACGGCGTCCTCGAAGTTGTAGCCGTCCCAGGTCATGAAGCCGACCATGATGTTGCGGCCGAGCGCGAGCTCGCCGAATTCGGTGGCGGCGCCGTCCGCGATGATCTGCCCCTGCTCGACCTCGTCGCCCTCGGCGACGATCGGCCGCTGGTTGAGGCAGGTCCGCTCGTTCAGGCCGGTGAACTTGCGCAGGCTGTACATGTCGTCGCCCACGTGGATCTCGGTGGCCGAGACGTACTTCACCTTGCCGGCGTTGCGGGCGACGATGACCATGCCCGAGTTGGCCGCGACTTCGCGCTCCATACCGGTCGCGACGCAGGGCGGCTCGGTCCGGAGCAAGGGGACGGCCTGGCGCTGCATGTTCGAGCCCATGAGCGCCCGGTTGGCGTCGTCATGCTCGAGGAAGGGGATGAGGCTCGAGGAGACGCCGACCAGCTGCTTCGGCGACACGTCCATGTACTGGACCGTCTTCTTGTCCACGAAGCGGAAGTCGCCGAGCACGCGGGCGAGGACGCGGTCGTTCTCGAGCTTGCCCGTCTTGTCCATCTGGGTGTCGGCCGGGATGATGGTCGACTCGCTCTCCTCGTCGGCTCGCAGCCAGACGACCTCCTCGCTGACCTTGCCGTTCTTGACCGTCCGGTAGGGCGTGATGAGGAAGCCGTACTCGTCCACGTCGGCGTAGATGCCGAGCGAGGCGATGAGACCGATGTTGGTGCCTTCCGGCGTCTCGATCGGGCAGATGCGGCCGTAATGCGACAGGTGGACGTCGCGCACCTCGAATCCGGCGCGCTTGCGGTTGAGACCGCCGGGGCCGAGCGCCGACAGCCGGCGCTCGTGGGTGAGCTGGCTCAGGGGGTTGGTCTGGTCCACCACCTGCGAGAGCTCGCCGCGACCGAAGAAGTAGTCGATGGCCGAGCTGATCGTCTTGGCGTTGATCAGGCTCCGCGGCGTGACGTTCTCCTTCTCGATGTTCATGCGCTCCTGCGCGGTCTTCCTGAGCTTGAGGAAGCCCTTGCGGAACTCGTCGGCCGCCAGCTCGGCGATCGTGCGGACCCGGCGGTTGCCGAGGTGATCGATGTCGTCGACGATGCCGTTGCCGGAGCGCAGCTCGAGGATGTAGCGCATGGAGGCGATCAGGTCCTCCGCCTGGAGGGTCATGGTCTCCTCGTCGATCTCCTGCTTGAACTTACGGTTCAGGCGGAAACGACCGACCTTGCCCAGGCGATACCGGGCCGGGTCGTAGAACTTCTCGGCGAAGAGGTCCTTCGCCTTCTCGATCTGCGGCGGGTTGCCGGGCCGGAAGCGGCTGTAGATCTTCAGCAGCGCCTCGTGGTGACTCTTGACGTTGTCCTCGCGCAGGGTGTTGAGCACGAGGAAGTCGGTGACCTTCTCGATCACCTCGATCGACTTCAGCTTCGAGGCCTGGAGGATCTTGATGTACTCGTCGGTGAGCTGCTCACCGGAGTTGATCAGGATCTCACCGGTCTCGGAATCGACGACATCGCCGACGACGAACTTGTCCTTCAGCTTCGGCGCGTTGCGGGTGTCGATCTTGATCTTCTTGGTGTCGTGAAAGAGGCGGATGATCTCCTCGTCCGTCGAATACTTGTCGCTCATCGCCCGAAGCAGGGTCGTGGCGAGGAACTTGCCGCTCTGGTCGATCTTGACGTGGAGCGCGTCCTTCTTGGTGACCGAGATCTCGATCCAGGAACCGCGCTCGGGGATGATCCAGCAGGAGTGCAGCTTCTTCTCGTTGGCCTGCACGTCTACCGAGAAGTCGACGCCGGGCGAGCGGTGCAGCTGGCTCACGATGACGCGCTCGGCGCCGTTCACGATGAACTCGCCGCCGCCCACCATGATCGGGATCTCGCCCAGGTAGACCTCCTCCTCCACCGGCTCGGCCTTGTCCAGGCGGCAGCGGACCTTGAAGGGCATGCTGTAGGTGAGACGCAGGTTGCGGCACTCGGAGGGCGTGTAGCGCGGCCGGCCGAGCTCGTAGCCGAGGTATTCCAGAGTGAGCGTCTTGTCGTAGCTCTGGATCGGGAAGACCTCTTTGATGATCTCTTCCAATCCGGACTCGCCGCGGTCCGCCGGCGGGATGTCGGGCTGCAGGAAGGCCTCGTAGGCGTCGAGCTGCAGGGCGATGAGGTTCGGGACCTCGATCACCTCGCCGTGCTGGCCGTAGTTTCGAATCTCGCGGAAGGTCTTTTGCCTGGTCATCCTTGCCCCTTGTCCCTCATGCGTTCCCGTCGCGGCGGCCCTCTCCGGGCAGCGCGACGCGTGCGACCCGGTGCGGCGTCCCGCACCGTCATCCCCGGTCGCCGCGGCTCGTCTTCGCCGCAACCGGCCAGCCCTGCCCCCGTCCGGGACGGCCCCTGGCCGCGGACCCCAAGCGGGGTCGCTTATGGACGGAATCGGGGCCGCACGCCAAGGAGCGGGCAGCCCTCGATGCAGGATTCGCCACTCGTAGTCCTAAACCTTGCTGACGCAAGAATCAAGGACGGCCGGCGAGAAGCTCCGAATGGAGCCCTCGCCGGCCCCCGACCGGCCGACGAGGTTACTTGACCTCGACGTCGGCGCCGGCCTCGGTGAGCTGCTTCTTGATGTCCTCGGCCTCGTCCTTCGAAACGCCCTCCTTGAGGGCCTTCGGGGCGCTGTCGACCATGTCCTTGGCCTCCTTGAGGCCCAGGCCGGTGATCGAACGAACGACCTTGATGACGGCGATCTTGTTGCCGCCCGCGGCCTTGAGGACGACGTCGAATTCCGTCTGCTCCTCGGCCTCGTCGGCAGCGCCGCCGCCGGCGGGCATGGCGCCCATCATCATCGGGGCCGCAGCCTCGACCTTGAAGGTCTCCTTGAAGGCTTCCTTCAGCTCCACCAGCTCCATGACGGTCATGGCGCCGATGCTGTCGAGGATATTCTGGGTCTTCTCCGAGTACGACATATCTGTCTCCTGTGCTCCTCGCGCATCTTACGCGAGATCTAATTCGTATTACCTAGGAGAGCCGGCCAATCAGGCCTGAGCTCCTCCCTTCGTTTCCAGGGCTTCGATGAGACCGTGAACTTCGGTCAAGAGATCGCCCATCGCCTTGTGGAAGTCGCTGACCGGTCCGAAGAGTCCCTGGAGCACCATGGACTGGAGCTCCTTTCTGCCGGGCATCTTCGAGAGCCGATCGACGCCGTCCGCGTCGAGGAGCTCGCCGTCGATGAAGCCACCGACGACCTTCAGATTCTTGAGCTTCTTGGTCTCGTCGATGACGATCTTCGAGATCGCGATCGCTCCTTCACCGCCGAAGGCGATGCCGGCCGGGCCCTTGAGGATGTCCTCGAGACCCGCGAATCCCGTCTTCTCGAACGCGACGGCAGCCAGCCGGTTCCTGACGTGCAGGAACTGGATGCCCTCGGTCCGAAAACGGGTCCTCAGCTGCTCCGACTCTTGAACCGTCAACTTTCCGGGATTCACCACGACCGCCGAGTCGACCCCATCAAAGGTGGCGACGAACTCGTTGACGA
>JBFIHP010000266.1:0-5168 GCA_041601735.1 Planctomycetota bacterium
GGCCGTCTTCCTCGCGATCGAGAGCCACAGCCTGCTCGTGGGCGAGTCCGCCAGCGAACAGAACCGCGACAAGGTCCGCCGCGTCGCCGAACTCGATCCGGCGGTCGAGCGTGTGGTCGAGATGCTCACCTTGCAGCTCGGCCCGCGCAGCATCCTGGTGGCCCTCACCCTCGACTTTCGTGACGACATGCGAACGCAGGGACTCGAGAACACCGTGCTGCGGCTCGAGGAGTCGATCCGAAGTGCGGTTCCGGCCGCGAAGTACATCTTCATCGAGGCCGGCAGCTTCCGCCGCTGATCCGTCAGGCGTCAGACGCAAAAGCGCCGGCATGCGACGATCCTGGGTCTGACTCGAAAGCGGCGGCTTCGCGTCCGACGCCCCTGGGGTCAGGAGCAGGCGGCTTCGATCTCCTCGACGCTCTTGGGGATCGCCGGGCCGAGTACACGAGCGCCCTCCTCGGTACAGAGGACGTCGTCCTCGATGCGGATGCCACCGAGATCCGACCAGGACCGCAGGCTGTCGTAGTCGATCCAGCGCGCGTGCCGCTTCTCCGCGCCCCAGCGATCGATGAGGGCGGGAATGAAGTAGATGCCGGGTTCGACCGTCACCACGTGACCGGGTTCGAGAAGCCGCGCGAAGCGAAGGAAATTCAGACCGAACTGTTCGCTGCGCAGCCCCTCGCCGCCGTAACCGACGACGTCGCCCAGGTCCTCCATGTCGTGCACGTCGAGTCCGATGGCGTGCCCCATGCCGTGCGGGAAGAAGAGCGCGTGGGCCCCGTCCGCCACGGCCTCGGCCGGCTTGAACCGTGCCTCTTCGGTCATGAGACCGATCTCGGCGAGACCCTCGGTGATGACTCGACAGCCGTGGAGATGGACCTCCCTGTAGCTCACGCCGGGAGCGATCTTGTCGATGCACTCGAGCTGCGCGCGCAGGCAGACCTCGTAGACCGAGCGCTGCCGGTCGTCGAAGCGACCCGAGACCGGAAAGGTGCGGGTGATGTCGGAGGCGTAGTGGCGCGCCGACTCGGCGCCGGAGTCGTTCAGGAGCAGGTCGCCATCGGTCAGGATGTTGTCGTAGCGGTTGTTGTGCAGGACCTCGCCGCGCACCGTCACGATCGGCAGGTAGGCCTGGGACCGATCCCGGGCCAGCGCCACCCGCTGGATGGCAGCTGCGACCTCGGACTCGGGGATGCCCGGTCGGGCCACGCGCATGGCCTCCAGATGCATGGCCCGGGTGATCTCGAGGGCCTCCTCCATCTCGGCGACCTCCGCCGCGGACTTGATCAGCCGCTGCTCGGCCACCGCCTTCGCGAGTGCGGTGCAGGTTCCGTGTCGAACCGTCTCGCCGGATTCGCCGAGGACCCGGCTCATCCAGGTCAGGACCCGTTCGTGGTAGGGAGGAAGGTAGCGGACGGTCTCCCCCCGGGCCTTCGCCCCGCAGAGATAGGGACCGAGTTCGGCGATGTCATGGACCTCGTCGATCCCGGCTGCCGCGGCCTCGTCCTCGAGCTTGGTCTGGGGACCGTGCCAGACGATGTCGTCCACGTCCTCGGGCGGCCCGAAGAGCAGATCCTTGCCCCCCTCCACGGACAGCACGAGCGCGATCCCCGGGCGGGAGATCCCGCAGAGATGGAGCAGCTGCGAGTTCTGGCGGAAGGCGTAGACGTTCGCGGGATAGTTGCGAGGGATCAGCGGATTGCCGGGGAAGAAGAGCTGGCCGCTTCCGAGCCGGCTCCGCAGTTCGGCCCGGCGGGCCTGGTAGGATCGCGCGTCCATCTTGGTCTCCTGGGTCTGTGCGCGCGCCATGGTCGCCGCTCCCGTGGCCTCTGTCCAGTTTCCCCGCGCCCCGGACCCTGGGTTTGTCATCCGGCCCTGCTATTCTCCCTCCGGCGGGGCAACCGCCGCCCTGCCTTCGCGACTACGACATCGTCACCAGGAGACTCGCGATGCCCTCGAGTTCGAGGCGCTCCGCCGTGGGCGCCATTTCCGGCCACAGCCCCTTGAAGCACCGCGGCGAGAGCCGTCTGCCCCTGACCGAGATCTTCGGGATCAACGTCTTCAACGAGCGCGTCCAGCGCCAGCGCCTGCCGAAGGCCGTCTACCGGCAGCTACAGGAGACGGTCACCAACGGGACCACCCTCGACCCGATGATCGCGGACGCCGTCGCCAGCGCGATGCGCGACTGGGCCGTGGAGCGCGGCGCGACGCACTTCACCCACTGGTTCCAGCCGATGACCGGGCTCACGGCGGAGAAGCACGACTCCTTCCTGAGCCTCACCGGCGACGACAGCATCATCAACGAGTTCTCCGGCGCGGCGCTGATCCGCGGCGAGCCGGACGCCTCCTCCTTCCCGAGCGGCGGTCTGCGCAGCACCTTCGAGGCCCGCGGCTACACCGCCTGGGACCCGACCTCGCCGGCCTTTCTCCGCGAGGGACCGAACGGCAAGACCCTGTTCATCCCGACCGCCTTCTGCTCCTGGACCGGTGAGGCCCTCGACAAGAAGACGCCCCTGCTCCGTTCCGACGAGGTGGTGAACCGCGCGGCCTGCCGGCTGATCAACATGCTGGGCGGAGAGACCGTCAATCGCGTCTACTCCACGATCGGCTGCGAGCAGGAGTACTTCCTCGTCGATCGCCGCCTGGCCGATCTCCGGCCCGACCTTCTGAGCTGCGGCCGAACGCTCTTCGGTTCACGTCCGCCCAAGGGCCAGGAACTCGCCGACAACTACTTCGGCGCCATCAACGAGCGCGTCCTCGGCTTCATGCAGGACCTGGAGTACGAGCTCTGGAAGCTCGGCATCCCGGTCAAGACCCGTCACAACGAGGTCGCCCCGGCCCAGTTCGAACTGGCGCCGCTCTACAGCAAGGCGACGGTCGCGATCGACCACAACATGCTCATCATGGAGCTGATGAAGACGATCGCCGACCGGCACGAGATGAAGTGCCTCCTGCACGAGAAGCCCTTCGCCGGCGTCAACGGCAGCGGGAAGCACACCAACTGGTCGCTCTCCGACAATCTCGGCAACAACCTCCTCGATCCGGGCGAGACGCCGCTCGAGAGCATGAAGTTCATGCTCTTTCTCACGGCCATCATCCGCGGCGTCGATCGCCATGCCGACCTCCTTCGGGTCAGCGTCGCCAGCAGCGCCAACGATCACCGCCTCGGCGCCAACGAGGCGCCGCCGGCGATCATCTCGATCTTCCTCGGCGCCCAGCTGGAGGGCATCGTGAACTCGCTGCTAGGCAAGAGCGACGATCGCGCCCAGAACATCCAGGACATCCAGCTCGGCGTGAACGCCCTCCCGCCGCTGCCTCGCGACCTCACCGACCGCAACCGCACCTCACCCTTCGCCTTCACGGGCAACAAGTTCGAATTCCGCGCGGTCGGGTCGTCGCAGTCCGCTTCCTATCCGGCCACGGTCCTCAACGCGATCGTCGCCGACTCCCTGAACTACCTCGCCGACCGCATCGAGTCCCGCAAGAACGAGGGTCCCTTGACCAAGGTCGTGCAGGCCATCGTCACCGAGACCCTGCGCGAGCACGAGCGCGTGCTCTTCTCCGGCGACAACTACGCCGGCGAGTGGACCGCCGAGGCCGAGCGTCGGGGGCTGCCCAACCTCACCGACACGGCATCCTCGCTCCCGAGCTTCACGGCCGAGCACAACCTCGCTCTCTTCGAGTCCACGGGGGTCCTCAGCCGCCGGGAGGCCGAGTCGCGCCTGAACGTGCTCTGCGAGAACTACGCGATCCAGACCCGGATCGAGGGCGCGACCAGCGTGCACATGGTCTCGACCATGATCCTGCCCGCCGCGATGCGCTACCAGCGCGGTCTCGCCGAGACGATCAACCTCACGCGCCAGGCGCTGACCGGCGCCGACCTCGAGCCGCAGGAGGGGCTCCTGCGCGAGCTCACCGAGCTCATCGGCCGGTTGAAGCTGAGCCTCGAGCGCATGCGCAAGGTCGTGGACGACTTCGACGCCGACGAGCGCGGTCCGATCGAGATGGCTCGTTACTGCCGCCAGGTCTCGATCGCCGCCCGCGCGGATCTCCGCGAGCACGTCGATCTTCTCGAGGAACTCGTCGACGACAACGACTGGCCGCTGCCGAAGTACCGCGAGATGCTCTTCCATCGCTGATCGCATGACCGCCGACGGAAAGACCAACGAGGGGGTCCGATCGCCTGATCGGGCCCCCTTTCTCGTCACGGCCCTGCTGCTCGTGCTCGGCCTGTCCCTGACCGTCACCGTCGTCACGCTTCGCAGCCGGTGGTCGCAGGACTCCGCGAACGATCGGGCGACCTCACCCGCGATCGTGGCGCCGCCTCGCGAGGCGCCCCTCGTGACCCGACTGGCGGTGATCCTGCTACAGGACCTGGGCGACGAGGTCTTCCTCGAGCCAGGCGTCATGCCGACGATCCGGGATTGTCGCGAGCGGGGCGCGGCCGACCTCCTCCCGGCGGGCGGCCTCCGCTGGCGGCTGTCTGCGGGCGGCGCCGACCTCTCCGGTCTCCTCGAGGTCGCGGACGTTCCACGGCTGGCTCACGGCGGCGTCGTGCTCGGAGCGGACGGGATCACCCTGCCGCCCGGAGATCGCGCCTCCGGATTCGACGAGGCGATCTTCGTCGCTCTCGACACGCGTTCCTGGCAGGTCCTTCTCGCCGGGCTCGCTCCGCAGCCCGCGCTCGCCTCCGACACTGCCTTGTTCCTGCCCGGAACCCGCAATCCGACGGAGGCCTGCTTCGCGCTCTCGGCGCTCGACCACGAGTTGCGACGGCTCCTCCTGCACGTCGGCTCCCATCTGACCCTGCTGGTGGTCCGCGAGGGCACGACCCGCGCCGACTGGACCCTCTCCGGTCCGGGCGCGGACGATCCCTCGGTGCTCGAGGCGATGAACGAGGGCGCGGTCGCCCGCGGCCTCGCCCTCTTGCTCGGTTTCGCCATCGACTGATCCCTGGAGCGCCGGCTGAAGGTGCTGTCGGGAAAGTGGTAGGCGGTCGCGCGGACATACGGTGCCAGGCACTTTCCGCCGGGGCGCGGGGTGAGACTGCTCAGGTCCATGGCATCAAGATGCTCTCATGGGAGCCGAGAGAACGGTGTACTCGAAGGTCCGGGTTGGCGGCGCTCTCGGCTGGTCAGACGTCGAAATTCAGAGGCGAGAATCCAAGA
>JBFIHP010000267.1:0-5155 GCA_041601735.1 Planctomycetota bacterium
AGCGCGCCTCGTGATACCGGAGCAGGGGATGACGGAGGAGCCGATCGCGCTCGAAGGGCGGCAGGTCGATCGGCATGAGCAAGGAGGCATCGGTGACGACCGGGATCTCGCTCTCCGGCAGGAGGCCGATCGCGCTCTGCAGGCGGAGGCGGGTCCCGTCGAGATCGGTCGCGGTCGCGGCGAGTTCCCGCGTCAACTCGTCGCGATCGAGGGTCGCGAGCGAGAGCGCGATGCCGTCCTCCTCGCCGGCCTCGACGAGGCGCCTGGTCTGTTCGAGCGCCGCCGTGCTGGCCCGGAGGAGCCCTTCGACGATGCCCTGCCGGAGCTCGAGAACGGCGCATTCGACGAAGCCCCGTCTCAGGGAGACGAGCGTACGGGCCTCGGCCTCGCGCAGGAGGCTGCGAGCCGCCGCGAGCTCGGCCTCGGCGCGATCCTCCTCCGCTCCGAGCCTCCCGCCGAGCGGAACCTCGAAGGAGAGAGACAGCGGCAGGATCGTGCCCGCGCCCTCGGTCGAGAACCTCGGGCCGAGGAAGAGCTCGGGATTCTCCAGGAGGCCGGCGCGCAGGAGCTCGGCTCCGCGTAGCCGCAGCTTCGATCGCGCCTCGACCAGGGCCGGGGCATGGAAGAGAGCCAGGGCATTGGCCTCGGCGAGATCGAGCCCGTCCCGCGGTTCGACCTCGACCGCGAGAGGGAAGCAGGCGGCGACATTCGCCGTGAGCGAGCTCCCCTCGGGCAGGCTGCCCCGCTCGAGCAACCCGTCGTATTCGACCAGGGGCTCGAGCGGTCGCTGCTCGAACTGCACGCAGGCCGCGCAGACGAGGACGAGTGTGGTCACCAGGATGGATCGGTATGACACAGGACGGCTCCCGACTCGGAATTCGCGATGCGGCCGCGGCCCTGGACGGGTGCCGCGGATCGACGAGGCGACCGGGTCTGGGACTAGACGAGGATGGCGTGGCTGCCGAGGAGCAGCGCTTCGACGGCGCGACCGGGCGGTGCGCGCCAGGTCAGTCGTGATCGGCGAACCGAAGGGGCGACCCTCGAGGCCACGAGGTCGAGCGGAGGCTCGAACCAGGGCTGGGGGACGGCGACGGGCGCGGGCGCCGTGACCCCGACGGGCACCTGGACGAGGGTCAGGCGCGGAAACAGGAGGACGAGACCCCGGCGCGGTGCCTCCTCTTCGGACTCCACGGGCATCGGACCGGGAACAGGAGCGTCCCCGGCGCCGGATTCAGGGCCCGCCTCGGGGTCGCCGGCCCGAGCGTGCGGTTGGTCGTGGTCGTGGTCGTGATGGTGATGGTGATGATGGTGACCGGAGGCGGGGTCCCTCTTCGAGTCGGCGAGCTCCCGGCGATGCGCATGGACGCCGTCACCGTGATCGTGAACGAGGAGGCTGCCGGCAAGAACAGGCGCGAGCGCGAGGAGAGGCAGGACGAGCAGGACCAGCGCGGCGGCCATCCGTCGCTCGACCCTGCGCTCGCTGCTTCGCTGGCCCGTCTTGCTCATGCTCCGGCGGATCGTAGACCCTCGCCCGATGCACCGCAAGCGCCAATCGAGGCTCGTCGCCGGCACCCTGCGCGGCGGCGAGGAGGTGGGCCGTCATCTCTCACCGGTGACCACGGGCTGATCCGAGCGTGACGGAGGGACCCCCTCCTCAGTCCGGAACGGAATCGCCGGAGGCGTCGAATCCGGGCTCGCGGGCGAGGGCCTGGACGGCGTCGGACCAGAACTCGAGGTCCTGCCGTCCCTGGTCGGAGAGCTCGTAGTGCCCGACGCTCACCCTCGCGAACCAGCCGTAATGGTTGTCGCGCAGGATCGGACCGGCGCGCGAGACGCCGGCGCGCTCGCGCAGGACGCTGAGCTTCAGGACGCCGGCCTCGCCGAGTTCGCGGGCGCAGCGGAGCGCGTCCTGACGATAGGCGGTGAGACGCGGCCGGGGCGCGGAACCACCGGCCTCCGGGTCCCCCACCCTCTCGCTGAACTCCTTCAGCAGTCGATCGCGACGGTGGAGATCCCGTCTCGGCCGGTAGGGCGCCGGGTCCAGGACCGGCACCACCCGACCGCGGGTCGAGACCGTGAGGAGCCCCAGACCCAGGCGGCGCAGGAGCCGCGTGACCTGCGTCTCGCGCGTCCGCCAGGCAGCGCTGCGCTTCTTGCCGACGCGGAAGGCGATGTAGACGGCCCTCGAGACCGACATCCGATCGACGGCCTGCAGGAGCAGCGCGAGGTTCAGCTGCTCCTTCAGCTCGACCACGACGGGGTCTTCGTCGCCGCGCACCGCCACGACGTCGCAGTCCTCGATCTCGCCCTTCACGACGTAGCCCTGCTTCTCGAGGAAGCGCTTGATCGGGCGATAGAGATCGATCTCGGCCATTTCCTCCCGTCCGTTTGAGCCGCATCTCGCACCGCAGGCGCATGAATCCGTCCGCTCCGGCGCCCGATCCTAACCCGACGGGGAGATGGCCTCCGATCGTCGGGAGCGCCTTCTCCCCTAGACGTCGGAACCGGGACTCAGATCAGCCGAGAAGAGTCGCGTCCGGAGCCAAGGTCGCGACAGGTCACCGGAGGAGCCTCATGGCAGCCACGACGAAATACTTCGAACGCGTTCGGGCTCTCTTCCTGACCCTGCCCGACACCGAGGAGAGCGTCCCCTGGGAAAGTCCGCACGACCGGGTCAAGGACAGGATCTTCGCTGGCCTCGGTGACGAGGGCGAACACGCGACCGTGGGATTCAAGATGGCAAAGGAGCATGCCAAGGTGCTCATCGAGAGCGACGATCGCGCCGGCTCCGCCTGGTACGTCGGCAAGCGGGGCTCGGTCTCCTTCGAGCTCCGCGGCCGCACTCCCTGGAAGCGCATCGAAGGCTTCATCGAGAAGCGCTACCGGCTGATCGCGCCGAGAAGGTCAGGGGCCAAGTCGGATTGACATGCCCCGTCGTCGAAATCACCGAGGGGCGGGGTCGTGACTCAGATCTCGGCGGTCCCGGGGCCGTCCAGGCCCGGTTCTTCGATCAGGCGCAGGCTGTCCTCGGCGAAACCGATTCCCGCCTCGGTGAAGAAGTTGAAGACCTTGTCGATACCGGACTCGCGCAGGATCTCGGCCTCGTCCTTGTAGCGGGCCACGGCGGCGATCCGGCCGGCATAGCCGGCGATCCGGAGCTGCTCGGTGATGTTCTTGCAGTCCGTGATCGAGGGCACCGTCAAGAGGACCAGCTTGATCGACGAGATGTCCATGGCCTCCCAGACGTCGGCGTTCTCGGCGTCGCCGGCGAAGACGTGCATGCCCTCCGCTCGCTGGCTTGCGATGAGGTCGCGATCGGAGTCCATGCCCCAGACCCGGTCTCCCACCATGCGATGCAGGGCCTGGAAGGCGCCGAGGCCGACGCGACCGGTGCCGACGACGAGGATCTCCGAGGTCTGTGGCCGGAACACCTGGTCCTGCGGGAGGCGGTCGGGGCTCTCGTAGGGACGCAGCCGCGGCTTCCAGCGGGCATAGAACGAGTGTGCCCGGTTGTAGATCAGGCTGGTGACGACGAAGGAGAGCGATGCCGACAGGGCCAGGACCACCAGCCAATCATGGGACAGCCAGCCCGACTCGACGCTCAGAAAGGCGACGATGAGGCCGAACTCGCTGTAGTTGCCGAGCGCGAGGGCGGCGAGGAAGGAGGTCCGGGCTCGCAGTCGCAGCTTCACCAGGAGGAAGAAGAACAGCAGCGACTTCAGGGGCAAGGCCAGACAGAGACCGAGCGCGGCCAGCACCATGCCGAGGTCGGGGAGTGCGGTGAGCCCGATCGTGAGGAAGAACCCGACGAGGAAGAGGTCCTTGAAGCTCCCGAGAGACCTCGACAGCTCGCCCGACTTGGGGTGGGCATTCAGCAGCGTGCCGACGACGAGCGCACCAAGATCGCCCTTGACGCCCAGGGCGGAGAACAGCTGATAACCGCCGAGGGCAAGGAGGAAGCCGAGGAGCGGGAGCATCTCGCCGTGACCCGCTCGGGTCATCAGGAAACCCAGCAGGGGGCGAAGGAAATAGAGTCCCAGGAGACCGAACGACCAGATCGACGGCAATTCTCCGGTCGCGAGGACCAGGAAGACGACCGCCACGATGTCCTGGAGGACGAGCACGCCGACGGCGAGCTTGCCGTGCCGGGACTTCAGCTCGCCGCTCTCCTCCAGCACCTTGATGATGCAGACGGTGCTGCTGAAGCTGAGTGCGAACGAGAGCAGTGCTGCGGTCGCGAGATCGATGCCGGTGAGGAAGGGCAACCCGAGCGCGCCGACTCCGAGGATCAGCGCGGCGACCACGAGGCACCAGACACCGGCATGGGCCAGGGTCCCCGCCCAGACCTCGCGCTTGAGCAGGCTCCGCACGTCGAGCTTGAGACCGATGGTGAAGAGCATCAGCGTGATGCCCGTGGCGGCCAGGGCGTCGAGGGTCTCGTTGCGGGCCACACCCAGGGCATTCAGGAGGAATCCGGCAGCAAGAAAGCCCACGAGCGGCGGCTGGCCGAGGATCTTGACCGCCATACCGCAGGCGAAGGCGATGATGATCCAGAGGATGTCCACGGTGGCTGAGGCTCCAGGTGCGATGCGGAAGACCGATTGAAGGTCAGGGACGGGTCCGGGCGTTCCGCCGGAGGCGCGTGAGGGAACGCTTGCCCCGAGCAACAGGGCCTCTTCGAACGGGCGGGAGCGTAGCCGCCTGCAACCGGGGTGGCAAGCCGGTGGGAGACCCTGGAACCGCGGCGCCATCGATTCGAGAGACCCCGCGACACCTTACTTCCAGGGGGCACCACAATGGATTCGGAATGAGAAAGTACTGTTCACGACATGCCGCAAGAGGATCGAAGATGAAGGTGCCAGTTTGTTCTTCGGAGTTCTCACGGCTCTACGGGCCCCGGGCCGGGTGACGACGCCTCCCTCCCCCGCGGCCATGAGATCGGGGTCCGGAAGTCCCACGCGCGCATCGCCGACGACGAAGGCCGGCGCGGAAGGCGATGTAGACGGCCCTCGAGACCGTCATCCGATCGAGGGCCTGCATGAGCAGCGCGAGGTTCAGCTGCTCCTTCAGCTCGACCACGACGGGGTCCTCGTCACTGCGCACCGCCACGACGTCGCGGTCCTCGATCTCGCCCTTCACGACGTGGCCCTGCTTC
>JBFIHP010000268.1:0-5147 GCA_041601735.1 Planctomycetota bacterium
CTGCTCGTAGATGGTCAGGTCGGTGAGATTCGGCATGTCTACATGCCCGTCGAAGTCGTGCTGGTTGACGCGGTCGCCGGCCACCTCAGTCCCGGCCATGCCGCGTACGCCGGTGGCGCCGACGATGTCCCAGCCGGCGTAGATGCCGCCGTCGCTGCCGTCACGATTCCCGTCCTCGTTGTCGTCGAGATAGCCGTAGAGGTCGCTGCCGTTCGCTCCGAGGTAGCGCGGGGTCCCGTCGATCGTCGGGGTGTAGCCTCCGGCGTCGAACTGGCCGTTCGAGCGGACGTTGCCGTTCGCGTCGATGGTGTTGCCGTAGAACCAGCCCCAGTTGTTGATGAAGTAGGCGTAGTCGAAGACCTCGGAAGCCGAGAGTTCGAGGAGAACCGTGGTCTCGATCGTGTGGCTGAGGGCTCCGACCGCGTCACGATTCGGGACCCAGCCGGTCGAACGGATGGTGACGAAGCGCCGTGAGTTGGACATGGCGCCGGGATTTGCGGGGTCGAAACCCTCGACGTGAACGCTGACGTCGAAGGTGCCGGGCAGCTCGGCGCCGGCCGCGAGGATGTCGGCGTTGGCGTCGATGATGCCGCCGAGCGCCACGAGCGGGACCTGGTCGGGCGGCACGGGATCGGCCGCGAGCTTGATGGAATCGCGGTAGGTCTTCTTGTCGTGGAAGTTCTCGATCGCGGCGAAGGGATCCACCAGAACGGCCGCGTTGGTCATCTGCTTCATGTCGAAGACCTGACGCTCGATCCCGGCCTTCGCGACGTAATAGGCCTGAAGGCGCCTCGTCTCGCGGTTGGTGTCGGTCATGTTGTTGGTCGCGAGCATCATGGTCGCGAGCACGAGGGCAACGGCGAGCGTGAGGCTCACCGGCAGGATCACGAGCAGGCTGCCGCTCTCGTCACCGTCAATGGATCGTCGCATCGCGCACCTCAGAATTCGAAGACCGGATCGACGTGGATCATCGTGGAGAGGTCGCGGACCATGGCTCGACCGTTCACCCGCGACTCGCGATGGATGACCAGCCGGATGAGCTGGGTGTCGTCGTCCCACTCGATCGTGACGGGGTCGAGACCGCCGGCAGGATCGAGGTCGATGTCACGGATCAGGACACGCTCGGACACGATCGCGCCCGCCGCGCTTCTGACCCGGCGGATCAGCTCGCGGCCCACGACGAGATACTCGACCGTACCGCCGACCTCCGCGTCCGCGCCCCAGCGGGTCAGGCCGTTGTTGCTGTCGAAGCTCACGGCCTGCTTGAAGCTTATGAGCGGCGTGAGGCCGTCGTTCTGCCAGGCGTTCGCGGTGATCGACGAGCCCAGGCAGGAGCGGAGTTCCCGCTTGACGAAGTCGATGCCCTCGCGCGCCTCCCGGGTGACCTTGTGTTCCGCCAGGCTGCCCCGAAACGAGTCGGTGGCCGTCTTCTGCACGGTGAAGACGGCTCCGAGCAGGACGGTCGAGATGAGGACCGCAACCATCATCTCCATCAGGGTGAAGCCGGCATCGCCCTGATCGTCCGGCATCAGAAGGCCTCCTGCTTCATGGTCTTGAGCGTGGTGAGCGTGACCGGATAGGCGCCGTTCGCCGCGTGATCGACCCTCGCGCTGATCGCGAGGAGGTCGCTCTGGATCTGGGTGACCGTCACGCGGTAACGCATGTTCTCCACGTTGAAGACGAGCTCGTTGCCGGATATCGCGAAGAGAACGTCGTACTCGAACGACTCCACCTGTTCGATCAGGGAGACGGCGTGGTTCTGCGAGCGCTGCAGCTCGTAGGCCTGTCGATCCTGGCCACTCGCGGCCGTGAATCCGAACATCACCCCGAAGGCCAGGACCGCCATGGTCACCATCGCGATGGCGACCTCGAGCAGGGTGAAACCGGCTTGTCCATGACGCCTGTGCATGGATGCCTCCCATGGAACACGGAGCCGGTGAACACACGGCTCCGAAGAAGCCTACCTCCGGTTCGGGACCGCGGTCGGCAGGGAATGAAGATTCACCGCGACCGGGTGAGAAGGCTGTCCAGGGTGAGGGCGCCGGGGCGAAGCACGAGGAGGAGGAGAGCGGCGAGGAACTGCGCGACGTTCGTCACGAGGTGCATCCAATCGACCGGATACTCGGAGCCGGGCCCGAAGCAGCCGCAGGTCGCCGGCGCGTCGCGCAGGATGAGTGCGAGCATCACGGCGCCGAAGAGCAGATGGAGCAGCGCGGTGAGCATCGCGGCCGAGCGGCCGAGGAGTCCCAGGACCAGGGCGCTGCCCACCACGAGCTCGATGCCGGGAAGCATGCCGGACAGGGGGCCTACGAGCGAGTCGGGAAGGAGCTCCATGCGGCCGACGAGATCACGCCACCAGTCGTGGGACCCCATCTTCGCGACTCCACCGCGGATCAGGAGACCGCCGAGGACAAGTCGGACGGCCAGCGAGCCGAGGCCGGGGGTGAACGGTCGGCGCGGGTTCATCTCCCGCCCTCCCGATCGTAGAGCGCGGGATCGAAGTCCCAGCCCCGGGCCAGCGGGAGCCCGGCCTCCCTCCAGCCCTCGACGCCGCCGACCAGCAGCCCGATCCCGGAGTGGCCGCGCGCGGCGAAGAGGCCGGCGAGCCGCCGGGCGCCGAAACCGTCGCCGCGGTCATCGACCACGATCAGCGGCTGGTCCGGGTCGAGGACCATGAGGAGTTCGCGGAAGAGCGAGCGAGGGCCGGCATCCCAGGCCGGCAGGGCGCCGGGAATGTGCCCCGCCTCGAAGTGGCTGCGCTGCCTCGCATCGACGAGCTGGGCGCGCCCCGCGCGGAGCGCCTCGAGCAGGGCCTGGCGCTCGATCGAGCCGAGCCAGTCCGCAGCGACCGGACGCCCGTCTCCCTCCAGACGGACCGCGCCGGGCCGGAGAGCCGAGGGGTTCCACAAGAGGCCGAGCAGGGACCCGGCGAGCAGCAGGACCAGGGCGCCGAGCAGGTCGGCGCGAAACGAGCCGGCGGGCATCAGGGTTCGATCCTCATCGCGAAGACCGGCAAGGCATGTCGGCCGCCCTGCGCATCGACGAAGTGCAGGAGCCGGCGCAGGGCCCCGGGCGGTCCCGGAAGCAGCCGGACGCGATAGGCGCCGGGTCGGTCACCGGGCAGGACCTCGATCATCTCGTCGGCGAGGAAGCTCCCCGCGGGCGCCCCGGCGGCTCCTGCTCCGGGCTCCAGCACGAGGTCCCGGGTCGCGATCTCCCCGGGCGTGACCCAGCCGAAGTCGAGTCGCGGCGGTCGGAAGGCCGGCGCGGGAGCGATCGTCCCGGTGAGCTGGATGCCCTGGGGCTTCAGGAGACGCGGCGCGCCCGAGAGGTCGCGCACCTCGAGCTGAAAGTCGAGATAGTCGCGCAGAAGGAGCGGCCGCCAGGGCCGATCGATCACGAGTTCGAGGGCGCCATCCACCACCTCGAGCCGGACGAAGGGCGCCTCGAATGCGCCCCGGATGCCGGTCAGGCTGAAGCCCTCCGGCATCTTCAGCTCGATGCGTCGGCGCCAGGACTCGCGCCCGATCCGGACCCCGTCCAGATCGAAGATCGATTCGGAGAGGTCGGCCTGGCCGAGCCCCTCCATGCCGAGTTCGAACTCGAGGATCTCCGCGTAGGGGTCGTTGGTGACGACCCGGATGCGCTTGCGTAGCGGGCCGTGAAAGGCCGGCGCCTCGAAGGCGACGGTCATCCGGGCGCTGCCGCCTGGCGGGATCGTCCGGCGATCGAAGCTCGGCTTGGTGCAACCGCAGTCCTCGCGACTGCGCAGGAGCTCGAGATCACGGCCTCCCGTGTTCTCGATGACGAAGACCACGCTGTCGCGCGCGCCGGCGAAGAGGGTTCCGAAATGATGGCTGCTCACGGGCACCTGCGCCACCGGCCCGGTCCAGTCCGCCGGACGATCGGCATCCTCGCGAGCACAGGCGCCGAGACCGAGGACGAGGACGAGCAGGATGACCATTCCGCGCGCGATCATGCCGGGACGATAGCAGAAGCCGGGCCGCGGATTCTACCGAGTCGCGAAGCGGCGCGGGACGCAGTAGAATCGGCCGACGGCCAGCGGAGGACAGGAGAAGATCCATGCACGACCGGCTCGATCGCACCGAGAGGCGCATCCTCGGCGTCCTCGCCGAGAAGGAACTCACGACGCCCCACCTCTACCCGCTCACGCTCAATGCCCTTCTGAACGGCTGCAACCAGAAGAACGCCCGTGATCCGGTGATGCAGCTCCAGGAGTTCGAGGTCGAGGGCAGCCTACGACACCTCTTCGTGACCCAGTGGGTCACCAACAGCGAGGGCGGGAGTTCGCGGACCACGAAGTGGAAGCACCGCCTGAAGGACCGCCTGGACGTCGATGGTCCCGCGCTCGCGGTGATGACCGAGCTTCTCCTCCGCGGGCCGCAGACGCCGGGCGCGCTTCGCGGTCATGCGAGCCGCTCCGAGGGCATCTCCATCCCGGACCTGGAGAGCCTGCGCGCCATCCTCCACGACCTCGCCGCGAAGGACCTCGTCCAGGAGATCCCGCCCGAGCCCGGCAGCCGCAGCCGTCGCTGGGATCATCGGCTCTATCCCGACGAGGAAGCCCCCCTGGCCGCCGTCGAAACGCGCGAGACGACGCCCGAGCAGACGCAGCCCGCCCTCGGCACGCGGCAAAGCGAGGATCTCGGCGAACGCGTGGCCCGTCTCGAGGCCCGTCTCGCCCGCATCGAGGGGGAGCTCGGCATCGCGTCCGACGAGGCCGGCGCCTGATGACGAGTCGCCCCGCGCTCATCGACCGACTGGGCCTCGAATTCGACCAGCGCGAGCGCGATCTCGGCGCCCTCTTCCTGCGCGAGGACCGCGCCGCGCTCGAGGACGAGGGTCCCGATCGCGTCGAGGCTTCGATCCGACACTTCAAGAAGACCTACTGGGTCTGGGTGGAGCGCCGCGGCGACGAGATCGCGACCGGCTGCGATTGCCCGCACCTCGAGGAGACCGGCCGCGGCTGCGAGCATCTCTGGGCCCTCCGGCTCCTGCTCCTGGACGAGGACGAGAAGATCGACGACGACGATCCGGAGTTCGCGCCCCTCCTCCCCCGCTGGCGCCTGCTCCCATCCTCCTCGCTGCGCCGCAATGGTCTGGTCCTGGCGGTCCTCGACGAGGAC
>JBFIHP010000269.1:0-5146 GCA_041601735.1 Planctomycetota bacterium
ACCTGCAGGACCAGGCGATGAACCGGCTCTACGCCCGGGTCGCGTCCTTCGCCCGCGAGTCGGGGCGACCGGCCTACGATCATCGTGAACACGAGGGCTTCTGGCGCTTCCTGGCGATCCGGCGCAGCGCGAGCAGCGGTGAGCTGCTCCTGCACCTCGTGACCCGCGAACGCGCCCCCGAGGTCCAGGATGCCCTCCTGCGCGAGCTGACCGGACAGGGCGCGCTTCCCGCCTGCGTCAGCTGGGGCGTCACCGAATCGGTCGCCGACACCAGCAGCGGGGCCGAGATCGAGATCCTCCACGGTCCGGGCTTCATCACCGAGGAGCTGCGCGGTCTCCGGTTCCGCATCGGTCCGCGCTCCTTCTTCCAGCCCAACAGCGGGACCGCGGCGATGATCTTCGATCTTCTGGCGGACTTCGCCGGCCCGGTCGAGAATCGCCGCGTCCTCGATCTCTTCTGCGGCGCCGGCACGCTCGGCCTGCATCTCGCGGCGCGGGGAGCGCAGGTCGTCGGGGTCGAGATCGTCGAGGAGGCCGTGGCCCATGCCCGCGAGAACGCGCGCCTGAACGGCCTCGAGGAACGCGCCCGCTTCATCGCGGCCGACCTCCTCGCCGGTCTCCCGGAGGGCCTCCCCAGGCCCGATGTCCTCGTCAGCGACCCGCCGCGCGCCGGCATGCATCCGAAGGCCCTGCAGCGCATCCTCGAACTCGCACCGCCGAGGATCGTCTCCGTGGGCTGCAATCCGAAGACCCAGGCCGTCGATCTTCGCCGGTTGGTGGACGAGGGCGGCTACCGGATCACGAGGATGCAGGCGATCGACCAGTTCCCCCGCACGCCTCACGTCGAGAACATCGCCTGCCTCGACCTCCAGTCCTGATCAGAGCCGGGCGCGGAAGTGCGCGATGGTCGCGGCGATGGCGGTCTCGAAGGCCGGCGTCGGTCCGGTGAAGGGATGCCGGCAGTTCATGACGTGGTCCGCGTCGGGGACGCGGAGGAGCTGCGGACGGCCCCCGCCGAGCGCGACCAGCGTCTCCGCCGCGGCGATCGGAACCGCCGGGTCGGCCTCGCCGTGGACAAGGAGCAGGCGATCGGCCACGCGGGGCAGGGCGACCGCCAGATCGAGCTCCGGAGGCAGCGGTTCGGTCTCCTCGACCGCGGCGCGGCCCACCCGCATGACCTGTCCCGTACGGGCATTGACGACCTCCCAGTAGCCCTGATCCGTGACGGCCTCGCGCACCGCTTCGGGCCAGGCGACGGTCGCGACCGAGGCCCAGGTCACAACCGCCGCGACGTCGTCACGGGAGGCCGCGGCCAGCAGGGCGGCAGCACCGCCCCGGCTGTGCCCAAAGAGGCCGAAACCGCCACGCCGCAGCGGCTGATCCGCGAGGAGCGCGCCATCGGCCACGGCGTCGAGAACGCGATTCAGATCCTCCCGCTCGTAGCTCGGTCGGTTGAGCTCGAAGGCCTCGAGATCGACGAAGTCCAGGCCCGCGTCGCGGTCGATACCGTTGTGGGAGAGGTCGATGCGGATGGCCGCGAGACCTCCGGCGGCCAGACGCTTCGCGATCTCGGGAAAGTAGCCCCAGTTGCGAAAGCCCTTGAAGCCGTGACAGACGAGGACGAGCGGGAAGGGGCCGGAGCCCTCGGGCAGCTGCAGATCGAAATCGATGCTGCGACCGGCGGAGCCCTCGACGCTGCCGCGGATCATCCCAGCTGGTGGTGGAACTTCAGCCGGCAATCCGTGGCGCGGCCGGTCTCGGGATCGTAGACACGGCAGATGCGGGCCGGGTCGCCGTAGGTGTGGATGGTGCGGGCGATGCCGCCGCTGTGATTGAGCATCTTGTGGATGTTCAGCTCGCGCGGCGGAACGATGCCGACGACCTCGCCCCGGCCGAGCCGTCCCTTGGGCTCGGGGTCGAGATGGCCGTCCTCGGGATTGGGGGCGCTGAAGTTCACCACCTCCATCTCGCGATCGTAGCAGCCGACGACGCCCCAGGTGTGGTGGTCGTGGACCGGGGTCTCCGCGCCTTCGCGCCAGACCAGGGCCATGACCACGAAGCGGCCCTCCGGATCGGCGTGGAGCAGGTTGCGGGTGTAGGGGACCTCGTCCAGGCCTTCCCGGAAGCTCTCGGGCAGGAGATCGGCGCTCTCGAGGAGGCGGGCCTTGAGCGGCCGGATCGCCTCGACCAGGGAGCCGACATCGGAGGCCTCCGAAACGAGGCGGGTCACTTCGGTCACGTAGTCGTCGAGGCTGATCGCGGGCATGAGGGGCTTCCAGAACCGGGAAATGCTCCGCGAGTATACGTGCTGTGTCCCGCAGCCGGAAGAGCCGAGCGGAAGGGAAGGCGCGCCCGTGCCGGGTGCCGCCTCGCCTCGGTGACGTCCAGGGAGTCTCCTACGAGCCCGGCACGGGCGCCCGAGTTGAGGACGACGTCCGTCGGCGATCGGACCGCAGCGACTGCCGGAATTCAGGCGACGAAGCGAAAGGCCTCGACGAATCGCCGCAGACGCTCGGGATCGACCGGATTCTCGACGTAGCCGTCGCGCTTCAGCGCCGAGCCGACGATCACGCCGTCGGCGAGCGCGAGGTAGTCGCCCAGGTTGTCGGCGGTGGCGCCGCTGCCGACGTAGACCCGGGCCGAGCCGACGGCCTTCTTCACGGCGTCCAGCTCGCGCAGATCGACGGGGCTGCCCGTCGCGCCGCCGGTGAGGATCAACGCGTCGGCCAGCGATCGTTCGAGGGTCGAACGGGCGATGTCGGCGAGCGCCGGACGGTAGAGGGGCTCGGAGTACTTCACCTGGAGGTCGGCCCAGACCTGAACATCCGGCGCAATCTCGCGCCGAAAACGCATGACCTCGGCCGCCCGGCCTTCGATCAGACCCTGATCGGTCGCGGCGATGCCGGCCAGGAGATTCACCCGGACGAAGCGCGCCTGGGCCGCCGCGGCGGCACCGAGCGCGGCGATGGCGTCGTTGCGCAGGACGTTGATCCCGACCTCGAGCTCCAGCTCGCGGCGCAGGCGATCGGCGATGACCGCCATGACGGCCGCGACCTGGGGAGGATTCGAAGCGCTGAAGAAGGGCGCGTCGCCGTGGTTCTCGACGATCAGGCGGCGGACGCCGGCATCGCGATAGAGTTCCGCCTCGGCGAGCGCCCGGTCGAGCACCGTCGTCAACGAACCGCCGTAGCGCGGGGCCCCCGGCAGCGCCGCCAGGTGCAGGACGGCGACCATGTGCTTGCTCGTCACGCTCATTTCCTGAATTCCTCAAGTCGGACCGGGTGAAATCCCGATCCAGGGATGGATTATGAAGACCTCCGACCGGACTGCAAACAGGAGCCTCCCGCTCCTCCGCTCGATTCTCCCGGGGCTCGCCCTGATGGGCGCGCTGGTGATCTCGTCGCCGGCGCAGACGCCGGAGCCGGGTCCCGTCGATGCCGCATCCTTCGTCACCGACACGATCGGGCTCCTCGAGGTGGGCCTGAAGGACAAGGCGGTGATCGCCCACTGGGAGCGCAGGGGCTGGCCGGAGTCGGTTCCCGCCGACGCCGTCCAGCGCATCCGGGAGGCCCGTGCCGGGCTGGAGCTCATGGCCCGCGTCCGGGCGCTGGTGCCCTCCGGAACCGAATTCTCGCGCCTCGCCGAGGACTTCGAGAACCACGAGATCGTCTACGACCGGAGTCGCAGAGTGCGGTTGCTGCGCCCGCGCGGCTTCGTCCAGGAGAAGCTCGACGCCGAGGGTCGGCGTCAGGCCTTCCACGAGCACGCCCACGAACTGGGCGGCTGGTTTCGCCGGACCAGCTACTTCATCTTCGTCTACGACGCGGGTCAGTGGCGCAGCAAGAACGAGGCCGCACTCGGTCGGATCGCCGTGGACGCGATGCGGCGCCGCCTGGAACTCGGCGGCCTCGAGACCGGGGAACTGACGGAGAATCGCCTGGTCCAGAAACGGTCCGGCAGTGAATTCGCGCTCTTCTCGGTCGTCGCGCGTGATCCGCGCAACGAACTCAACGGCATCGTCTCCGCCGGGGCACGCGTTCTCGAGGAGGCCGGCCTCGTGGTCGTGATGGGGTTCTCGGCCCGACTGGACGCCGCCAATCCGATCGTTCCCGCGGCCCGATCGCGTCTCGGCGAGATGCTCGATTCCATCCTCACCGTCCGCTGAAGACGGCTTCGGCGCGCTCGGCGACCCTCTCCGCAATGCGATTCACAGGCCGCCCGAGACCTCGTCTCCGGGGTCCTGTCGGGTCGTTCAGTTCGATGTCGGGACTGCGGCGGCGGCGGGAGGAAAAGATGGAAAAGGGAAGTGCGAGGAGTTTGAGGTGTGCCGTAGATGAGGTATGTAGCGTACCCTTTTCTTTGCCAATTTGTGAGGTGTGACGAGCGCTTCCCTTTTCCCAAGTCTCTTCCGTACGATTCTCCTATCGGGCCGACCGCTCCGGGGACTGAATGAAATCCTGCCCTTCCGGATCGAACGGTTCGAGAGCTTCGTGCGGCCCCATCTGCACGAACCGGATTGTAGGGTGCGAAGCCGAGCGCGGGGAAGCATAATTCGCGCTTTAATTGCTCCAAGCCCTTGTCATCACCGAAGCTGCGACGGCCGGGACAACGAGGAATCGACTCGATAAGGTTTATCAAGAGGCCGTCGGGGCAGGGGAAAGGGCCGATCGAGCCCCCTCCGGCCTCGGCTGGGCTCCCATTCCCCTCGTCCGCGCTCGAGAGCTCAGATCTTCTTCGTGGGACGCGACTCGGGCGCGGGCTCGGGCTTCTTCTTCGCGTCGCCCATGCGCCAGGCCGGCAACCAGCGGGTGCCGGTCTTCTCGAGCCCGAGATCCTCGACCAGGCGCGATTCGAAGTCCGGGTGGTGAGCGGCTCCGTAGAGGACGGCAAACCGACGTCCCGGATCCTTCGCGATCTCCTCCTCGAGCTGGGCGATCGCCTTGCGATTGCGCAGGCCGATGATGACCTCGTCTCGAAGGCGATCCTCCTCGCGCTTGAAGCGCTCGTAGATCGCGAGGCCGCCGCCGAGCACGTCCGCCATCGACCGCTTGAGGCGATCCCGGACCATGGCCTTGATCCGGCCTTCCGGCTTGGCGTCGTCTCCGAGCATCGCGAAGCCCTTCTCGAGGAGCGGGAAGAGCGTGCG
>JBFIHP010000270.1:0-5135 GCA_041601735.1 Planctomycetota bacterium
AAGCACGCGGTGCGTCGCGGGCCGGGCGCCCTGGCGGCGATCGCCGCCGCGCGCGGCTTCGCGCTCGAGGAGATCCGCGGGGTCTGGCTCTTCCCGGGTCCGCTGCGCTTCCTCGAGAAGCTCTTCGCCGCGCTCGAGGGCCTCCGCCTGCCGGGCTCGCGCCGCCCGCTCCTGCTGCCGGCGGCCAACGCCTTCGTCCTCGTCCTGCGCCGCCGCTGAACGCGGCGCCTCAGCGATCCTCGACCAGCTCGAGGACGACGCGCCTGGTCTCGCCGGGCTTCACCTCGAAGACCACCGGGCCCTTCGCGCGGTAGCCCGCCGGCGCCTCCTTCAGGTTCAATCGGAATCGCCCCGGGGCGTCGAGATTGCGGACGATGGAGTCGCCGTCCGAGTGTGCGCTGCGGATGGATACGGGCTTGCCGTCGTCGGTCTCGATGACCAGGGGCAGTTCGAAGGAGTGGGGGATGACGAGGTCGCCGCACTTCAGGACCAGCTCGAAGGACTGCGGGCGCTTCAGGACCAGCTCGATCCGACCCTGGCCGGGGGCGCGGTCGATCTCGGCCTGCTGGAAGTAGTCGCCGACCCAGATCATGAACGACAGGCGACCCTCGGGCGGCGAGAGCAGGTAGGCCTTGCGCCGGGGGCTCCAGCTGCCGTCGCCGTTCCGGCCGTCGGCGTACCAGTTGATGTGCGCGCCCACGACCGGCTCGTCGTCGCCCTCCATCCGGAGCGTCAACTCGACGATCTCCTTGGCCTGGAGCCGGAAGACGAGGTCGCTGCGACCGCCTTCGGGAACCTCGAAGGGGAATTCCTGGTCGTCGATGCTCGCGACGTAGGAGTCGGGCAGGAGCTTCAGATCGCTGAAGACGCGCACCGTGGGACGATCGCGGTCGATGGTCGTTCCGACCTGGGCGTGGGCGGTCGGATGCCCTTCCCGTCGCGTCGCCGGTCGCACCTGGATCGCCAGGTAGCTGTTCGCGACGCCCGCCTCGGGGACGATCACCTGACCCGAAACAGAGGCCAGGGTGACGCGCAGGGGCGCGAGGTCCGGCTCGAGTCGCACGTTGGTCGTGGCGCGTTCGACGATCTCGACCCCCGCGCGCGCAACGACGAGGGGATTGGCCCAGAGCTCTCCGCTCTCGAGGCTGAGCACGAAGGAACCCGTCGGGAGGTGATCGATCTCGATGGTGCTGCGGCCGTCCCAGTCGAGTTCGAAGGTCAGTTCGTGGTGATGCTCGGCCTGCTGGTCCCGCAGTCGCAGCTTCGGCCGCAGATCCGAGGGGATGCCGTCCGACCTGCCCGCGATCGTGATCGCCAATCGTCCTCCCGGCCCGGCGAGGACGATGCGCTCGCCCTCGCTCGCCTTGTCGAAGTGCACCGGCGTGGCCGCGCGGCCCTCGGCCGCGACCCAGTAGGTCGCATGGGTGCCGTGCTCCTCGACGTCGATGGCGAGCGGTGAGTCGCCCTCCGCGACCAGGCGCATGTTCTCGAAGCTGCCGGGGTGCTCGATATCCCCACCCCAAGCCCTGGGACGCAGGATGCGGACGCGCCGGAGTTCGCGGCGATCCTCGCGGGCCAGGACATGGAGATCCACGCGCGGCACGAGCCGGAGGTTGGCCTCGCCCCGGCCGCCGAGGAGCTCGATCCGTTCGAAGGACCGTCCGCGCGGATTGCGGGCGAGGCGGCGGTCCTCGCCCACACGCATGCTCTCGGGCCGGGCGGCCTGGATGCTCTCGCTCAGCGTGAAGCGCGCGATGCCGTCCACGACCGGGACCGTCAGGTGTTCGACCTGCCGTTCGTCGTCGGTCTGACACTCGAGCTTCAGATCGCCGTCGCGCTCGGGCCAGGGCTGGTCGTCGGGCCCGACGAGCTTGATCGTGATCGTCGCCTCGGTGCCCCCGTGATCGACCGACGCAGCCGCGGCATCGCGAAGCTCCGGAGGCATCTCCTCGTCGCGCAGGTCGGGGACCGGGGCCGGGCGATCGCTCACGCGTCGGGGGATGACGATCTCGGCGGGGGCCGCGTCGTCCTCCGTGGCCTCGACCCGGGCGCCTCCGAGATCGTCGCCCCCCGCGTCGCGGCCGAACCACCAGAATGCGGCGGCCGCGATCGCGAGCACGACGCCGAGCACCGCGATCTTGAGCGCGTCGGACATCAGTTCTCCTCCTCAGCCATGCGGAACCAGCCGCGCAGCTCTTCGCCGGCGGCCTCGATCGTCAGCGGGGCGCGCGGCGGCCTGCCGTCCGCCGAGCGAAGAAGCTCGACCGTCGTCTCGCCCTGGAAGCCGTAGCGGGGGTTGATCGCGAACCGGTAACGTCCGGGGTCGGCGAGCCAGACCCGGAGGATGTCCTCGTCAAGCTCGATCGACTCGATGCGGGTGGGTTCGCCTGCCAGGGTCTCGACCTGGATCAACCGCTGGTTCGTGCCGCTGCGAGCGACGTTCCTGAAGAATCCGAGGAGCTGGGGATCGGAGGCGCCGAGCTCGAATTCGACGGCCAAAGCCGGTCCCACGACCCGCTCGTACCTCTTCTTGCCGGCGAACTCATGGTCACGAATGCGAGAGATCGGACCCCTTCGCTCGCCCTCGACATCGAGGAGCCAGTAGCGGACGTCGTCCCTCCGTGAGATCGGCAGGAAGGCGCCGCGTGTCGGGGAATGGCGCAGCTCACCGAAGGGGTTCTGGCTCAGCGCGATCTCGTCCGGGCCGAGCGGGCGGCCGGCCTCGTCGCGGATCACGAGCTCGAGGACGTCGAGATTGTCGAAGTCGATGCGGACGTCGTCGCGGCCCTCGGGCGGCAGATCGACGGGCAGCAGGTGGCCGAGGAAGTCGATCTCGAGCGGGCCGGGCAGGACCTTCTCGAACTCGAAATCGATCGTGTCCCGGGGCCCCGAATCGGGCATGCGCATCGAGCGCCGGATGATCCCGACGCTGCGGATCTCCTCGCCGTCGCGCAGGAGGCGGATCGTGAAGTGCTCGTGGGTCTCGAAGGGGCGGCCCGACCAGCCGCGGATCCGACCGTGCAGATGGGTGGGCGCGTGCCGCAGGTCCCCGAGATCGGCGCCGAAGTCGATCCTCGAGAGCTCGCCCGGTCGGATCTCGACGGAGCGCTCCGCGAGGACCCCCGCGGCGCCGCCGACGAGCGCGACCGTGACCGTGCCCCGGGGAACTCGATCGAAGACGAGGCGACGGTGTCGCGAGCCCGCGAGGGGGAAGTCCGGCCAGCTGCGATTCGCCCAGCCGCCGAAGCCGCGCGAGGGCGTGATCCGAAGCCGCAGTCGGTTGCGTCGATGGATCTGCGCCCAGTCCACCTGCATCGCGACCTCGAGCCGACCGGCCGGCTCCAGCTCGATCCGCTCGATCGCGCCGCGCCCGGCGCGCCGCGGCGCGTGGCCGGGTCTCGTCAGGACGAAGTGGTTCGAGCTGCCGCAGCCCGGTCGCAGATCGAGAGGCGCATCCTCGACCGCGAGCGGCGTCGCGCGCCTGCGTCGGCCCTCGGCATCGGTCACGAACCAGGGCCAATCCACGTGGAGTTCGATGCCCTCGAGTTCCTCGAAGGGGCCCTCCCAGTGGCCGGCTTCGACCACCGACACCCGGCCCTGGGCGCCGATCTCGGTGCGAAGCTCGAGGCCCTCCGCGAGCAGATCGCCGCGCTCGATCCAGGACAGCTCCCAGTTCTCCGCGACGTAGCCGCGCCCGAAGCGGAGCTTCCCGGCCATGAAGAGCTGGTCGTCGGGCCGGAGCTCGAATGCGAAGCGGCCCTTCGCAACGCGGGCGGGGCGCCGAGGCGCCGGTCCGTCCGGCCCGAAGATCTCGTACTCGAGCCGGCCCTCCTCGACGACGACGGGCTCGCCGTTCTCATCGACTGCCGTGATGGTTCCCGCGATGATCAGGCTCTCGGGGACCTTCGCGGCGTCCGACTCATCGACGGCCGGTGCGCCGCTTTCGCGTCGCGCATGGATGACGGGGTCCTCGACCGGCCGGTCGACCATGCCCTCGCCCACGCCGCCGGAGAGCCGGGCCTGCTCGCCGCGGTCGAGCCAGAAGAAGAGCCCGAGGACCAGGCAGCCGAGGCCGATCAGGATGCTGATGACGAGCTGGTTGCGATCGGACACCTCGAGCCTCTCCGCGCCTCCCCTTCGACGTCGCGACGACGTCGAAGCCTCAGGGTCGCCCCTCGGGCGGCCTCGTGCAAGCTTCGGGCACTTTGCCTCGTCCGGATCAGCGCCGCCGACGCAGCTCGCGGGCGACGACGAGCGGATCGGGGAGGATGTGGCCGGGCGGCGCGCGGCGCGGGCAGCCCGCTCTCCGAGGCGCCGATCGACATCAGCCGTCCACCAGGGCGACTCGGCGAGGAACCTGCCCCCCACAGCCGAGCCTGCTCCTGCCTGTGCACTCGAGTCACCTGCAGCATCCTGCGGCCTTGAATCAACGCATAGCTGCCGTCGGGTCAGTGAGATGCGGTCGAGCCGACATACCGTGCCAGGCACCTTCCGCCGGGGCGCGGGGCGAGACTGCCGAGGTCAATGGCCTCAAGATACTCTCATGGAAGCCGAGAGAGCGGTGTATTCGAAGGTCCGAGTTGGCGGCGCTCTCGGCTGGTCAGACGGTGGAATTCAGAGGCGAGAGGCAGAGAAGGCAGCCGCTGCCGCGGTCTCCAAGGCACGCTACGTCGACTCGACTCAGGTCGTCGGCGGTTGCCGGGTCACGGCCGAAACCAACCCTTGTAGCCGCTTCAGGGCTCCAGGTGACTCGAGTGCATAGGCAGGAGCCGACTCGAGACGATCGCGCCACTGCGGCCCGGGACGGACGAGAGGGTCACCGCTGCGCCCTCGATGCGTCGCAGGTCGAGGGGCCACCACGAGCGAAGCGCCCATCGAGCTGCAGTCGATGGGCGCTTCCGGGAGACCTGGTCTTGCGGGTGGGTCAGGAGCTGAAGAGACCCGCGTCCCAGCCGGTGATCATCTTGACGTAATTCGCCCGCGAGTAGGCCTCGGGCTTCGGGCAGCGCTGGATGCTCATGCTGCCGCGCATCACCTGAAGACTCGGATACTCCTGCTCTTCCATCCACTCAGACATCTCGAGCAGGAGGCCCGTGATGCGGTCGGGGCCCTGGCCCAGGAGGACGGAGACGACC
>JBFIHP010000271.1:0-5116 GCA_041601735.1 Planctomycetota bacterium
CTCTCGACCGGCTGGTCGCCTCCGGTGGGTCTCGTGGCGTCAGCCGCCTCGAGGGTCATCGACAGGTCTCATCCCCGCGAGGTCCGGCGTCGGTAGCGTGACGAACCCGGCACGGAAGCGGCGGCAAGCGGCGGTTCTGCGTCTGACGCCAGGAAGTTCGAAGGAGTTGCGCATCTACGGCTCGGGCCGGCGGTCGGTCCTTGGAGCGACGGGTGCGGTCGGGCCCGAGCCGAACGCGTCCGACCCCCTGACCCCCCGTACGGTGCCAGGCACGTTCCGCCCGGGCCGCGGGAGCGCGGGCAGGTCGTGAGGTCGAAGGAGGAGGCCCGGGCAGAAAGTGCCAGGCACCGTACGGGGGGTCAGGGGGTCGGGAGGCTCTGCGCCTGCGTGCGCGGGAAGTTCGAGGGCGTGCTGCCATCGACGCGCACCGTGATGAGCTCGCCTTCGCCGAACTCGATCCGGACCTCGCGCTGCAGGCTGACGAAGCCGCTGATGATCAGCTTGTCTACGCGATGACCGTTGACGACCGTGCCGTTGGTCGAGAGGTCCTCGACCTCGAGCATGTCCGCGTTGATGAAGGTCACCTTGAAGTGCTGGCGGGAGATCTTCCGGTAGCTCTTGTGGGCCTCGAGGGCCTCCTTGCCCATCCGGAGGCACTCCCGGGCGCGAGCCACCGAGAGGCCGCAAAGGCGCGACCGACCGACGACGAGCGACTGGCCGATCGCGAGCGTCGTCTCCTCGCCCTTGAACAGTCCGCTCTGGCCGGTCATGGCGGCGGTGGTCGAGTTGTCGTAACTGGCGTCCTCGATCTCCATGGCTCGACATTCTACGGGATCGACCGCTGCGAGATCAAAGCCGCTTTCGGTCGGATCAGATCGGAACCGTCTTCAGCGGTTCGAGATTGCTCGCCGGAAGCGGGGTTCCGGCCAGCACGGCCGCGATCACCCGGGCCAGATCGAGAGGTGAGATCAGCCGCATGCAATCGACCTCGGGGCAGGCTCGGTAGCGACAGGGGCTGCAGGGGACGCGGGCATAGAGCGCGCGCTCCGGATGGCCGTAGGGGTAGTAGAGCCTCGGGTCGTAGGGGCCGAAGAGGACGATCGTGGGCCGGGAGAGCGCCGAGGCGAGGTGCACCGGGCCCGTGTCGCTCCCGACGACGAGATCGGCACGGCTCATGAGGTAGCCCACCTGGCGCATGTCCGGGAGGTCGGGGCCGCGATGGATGGTCGTGGTCACCGCCTTCATCAGCGCCTCGACCACATCGATCTCGTCGGGGCCCCAGTTGACGACGACGCGCGCGTCGTACTCGCGGACGAGCCAGTCCGCGATCGAGGCCCAGTAGTCCACGTCCCAGCGCTTGCTCTTGAACCAGCTGCTCGTGCCCGGGTTGATCACCACGAGGGGACCACCCGCCGGAAGCGCCGCCAGGAAGGCATCCACCGCGACTCGATCGCTCGGGTCGAAGACGAGCGTCGGTGCGACGTGGTCGAAGGCGATGCCGAGCGCGCCGAGGAGGTGGATGTCGCGCTCGATGCGATGCATGACCCGTCCGCCGAGATCGACCCGCCGGTTGGTGAACAACCAGTTCGGTTCCTTCGTCTCGCGGCGATCGAAACCGATCCGAACGGGCGCCCGGCTCGCCCGCGTCACCAGGCCGCTCTTGATGTTGCCCTGGAAGTCGAGGGTCACGTCGATGTCGCGCGCGGCCAGTTCGCGCCCGAAGCGACGCATCTCGCGCAGGACCTCGAGCCGGCCTCGGCCCTCGGCGCGCATGCGACGCCACTGCCTGCGCGGCATCACGATGAGTTCGTCGATCTGGGGCTGGCCTCGCAGGAGATCCGCGGCCCGGTCCTCGACCACCCAGCTGATCCGGGCCTCCGGTCGTTCGCGCCGCAGAAGGGCCAGGGCGGGAAGGGCGAAGACCACGTCGCCGATGGAGGAGAGCCGGTTCAGGAGGATGTGCTTCTCCGCGCCCGACATCGGCGCCTCAGGACTCCTCGTCGCCGTCGTCGGTGTCGGCGACGGCCGGGCCCGCATCGACCTCGTCACCCAGTTCCTTCCGCAGCAGCTCGGCGATCCGGGCCGAGCCCTCGATCGACTCGTCGAACTTGAAGCTCAGCTGCGGCGCCCTCTTGGTGCGGAGGATGCTCGCGACCTCGCGTTGGATCCAGCCGCGGGCGTCATCCAGGGCATGCTGGCACTTGCTTCGTTCGCCGGCTCCGCCCAGCACCGAGAAGCCGACCACGCAGGTGGACAGGTCCTTGGCCAGCTTCACGAAGGTGATCGTCACCAGTCCGATGCGCGGATCCTGGACCTCGCGGAGGATGATCTGGCTCACCTTGAGCTTGATGACCTGCTGGAGTCGCTCGATCTTGTATCCCATCGGGCCCCTCAGATGATCTCGATGCTGAAGTCCTCGAGAACCGCGTCGTTGTATTCCTCGACGTAGTTCACGATCTTCTGGGCGACGCTCTGCAGGAACTTCACGTCGTTCCCGACGACGGCGATACCGATCACCGCGCTGCGCCAGATGTCGTTGTCGGCGACCTCGGCCGCGGCGCAGTTGTAACGGCGATGGAGTCGCTCCTTCAGCCCCTTGATGGCGCGCCTCTGGTCCTTGAGGCTCAGCGCCCAGGGGATCGAGAGTTCGAGCTGGATTGCCGCGATCAACATCGAGGACGCCGACGGGGCGGCCGGCGGGGCCGTCCCGTCCCATCAGGAAACTCTCGTTCAGTCGTCGAGCGAACGCTTGATCTTCTCGACCTCGTAGGGCTCGAGGATGTCGCCGACCTTCACGTCGTCGAAGCCCTCGATCCTGACGCCGCACTCCGAGCCGTCCTTCACCTCCTTCACGTCGTCCTTGAGGTGACGGAGCGAGGCCAACTTGCCCTCGTGGACCAGGATGCCGTCGCGGGTGATGCGCACGTGCGCGGTCCGGCGGATGAGGCCGTCCTGGACCAGGCAGCCCGCGATCGTTCCGATGCGCGAGACCTTGAAGATCTTCAGGACCTCGAGGTGACCGGTGATCGTCTCCCGGAGTTCCGGCGCCAGCTCGCCCTCCATCGCGTCCTTGATCTCGTCGAGGAGCTTGTAGATGACGTTGTAGTGTCGGATCTCGACGCCGCGCTCTTCGGCGAGGCGTCGCGCCGACGCGCTGTCGGTGACGTGGAAGCCGATGATGATGGCATCCGAGGCATCGGCCAGGGTGACGTCCGTGTCGGTCACGCCGCCCACCGCCGAGTGGATGATCTTCGGTTCGATCTCGTCGTGCGCGAGATCGAGGATCTCCTTCTTCAGCACCTCGAGCGAGCCGACCGTGTCGGTCTTCAAGATGAGGTTGAAGGAGCCCGTGCTCGCCTGCTTGAGCAGGTTCTCGAGACCGGTGTGCTGGCGCTGGACGAGCCGCTCGTCGCGGAACTTGACCTGGCGCTCTTCGGCGAGCTGCTTGGCCTTCCTCTCGTCCTGGACCACGAAGAGGCGATCGCCCGCGGCCGGAAGCTCGGTGAGTCCGCTGATCTCGACCGGATAGGCCGGACCGACCTCCTTCACCGTCTTGCCGTCCGGCAGACGCATGGCCTTGATCTTGCCGAAGACGTGACCGCAGAGGAAGGTGTCGCCGCGGTGCATGGTGCCGTCGGTGACGACCACGCGAGCCACGTTGCCCTCGCCCTTCTTCTGCATCGACTCGATGACGGTCGCCACCGCAGGCCGGGTCGGATCGGCGCGGAGCTCGAGCATCTCGGAGACGAGTCCCAGGTACTCGACCAGATCGTCGACGCCCTGGCCGGTGACGGCCGAGACCTCGACGCAGACCGTGTCGCCGCCCCAGTCCTCGGGCTGGAGCCCGAGGCCGGAGAGCTGCTGCTTGACCTGCGCGACGTTGGCGTCCTGGCGATCGACCTTGTTGATCGCGACGACGACCGGGGTGTCGGCGGCCCGGGCGTGGGCGATGGCCTCCTCGGTCTGCGGCATGACGCCGTCGTCGGCGGCCACGACGAGGACGACGAGGTCGGTCACGTTGGCGCCGCGGGCGCGCATCTCGGTGAAGGCCTTGTGACCCGGCGTGTCGAGGAAGACGACGGCGCCGCTCTTGGTCTTGACCCGGTAGGCGCCGACGTGCTGCGTGATGCCGCCGGCTTCCTTCTCGGCGACGCGGGACTTGCGGATGTAGTCGAGCAGCGAGGTCTTGCCGTGATCGACGTGGCCGAGGAAGGTCACGATCGGCGCGCGCGCGACCATGTTCTCCTCGTCGCTATCCCAGGCTTCCATCTCGTCCTGCGCGAACTCCTTCTCGAGATTCTTCTTCTCGGTGATGGTGATCTCGCAGTCGAACTCGATGCCGATCAGCTCGACGATCTCGGCCTCGAGGACCGTGTTGATGCTCGGGAACATCCCGTGGTTCTTGATCAGCTGCTCGATGATCAGGTTCGACTTCAGGGCCATGGCGGCCGAGAGGTCCTTGACCGAGATCGGCAGCTGGATCTCGATGGAGGAGGGACGCTCCACCGGCACCTTCTGCTTCTTGTTCGGGCGCATCGGCATGCCGCCGCCGCGGCCGCCGCGACCGCCGAAGCCGCCGCCGAAGCCGCCGCCCGGGCCCCCGCGTCGTCCTCGCGGTCCGCCGCGTCCGGGAGGTCCGCCGGGGCCGCCGCGCGGCACGAAGGTGCGCCTCGTACCTTCCTTGCCGGTCTGGATCATGTCCGCGCCGCCGGTGAAGACCGGCGAGCCGCGATCGCCGCCGCGCTGCTGCGGGCTGCTGCGCTGCTTCGGCAGGTCCTTGTGGCCGAGGACCGTGGCCTGGCGGCGCTTGGGTAGTTCGCGGGTCGGCTTGTCGTCGATCGAATCGACGGCCTTCGTGCTCAAGGTCTGGGCATCGCCGGGCGCGGCGATCCGGATCTCGCGCGGGGCGGGCGCCTCTTCGTCCTCCAGCTCGTCGGCCTCGATCTCGACCTCGACCTCGGCGGAAGGATTGAGGATGCGCATCTCCTGGTTGTGGATGCGCAATTCGGGGGTGGCGGCGACCGGCTCCTCGACCTCGACCTCGGAATCGGTCTCGACCGTCTCCTCGACGGCAGCCGGCTCCGGCTCCTCGCGCGCCGGAGGACGCACGGGGCTC
>JBFIHP010000272.1:0-5116 GCA_041601735.1 Planctomycetota bacterium
GCCGGACTCGGCGGCGACGGCCGAGGCGCCGGCCGCGAATTCGAAGTTGTTCGACTGGAAGCGGCGCAGGGCCTCCTCGGTCTGGAAGAAGATCAGCTCCGCGAAGCTCTGGCCGCCGAGCTGGAAGCCCACCGAACCCTGGCTCATGTCGCAGAAGCCGATCATCTCGCCGCCCTTGTAGACCTGTCCGCGACCATAGGCGCCGCCGAATCCCATTCCGCCCTTGCCGATGTCCGGAAGGATGGCGTAGGCCGCGCTGTTCTGGAAGAAGATGTCGACCCGGGGGTCCTGGCGCTTGAACTTCGCCACCATGGCCTCGCACTCGACGTCGAGGATCTTGCGGTCCTCGACCGAGCTGGGCGCGGTGGCGCAGGAGATGAGCAGGCCGAGGACGAGGAGGCTGAATACTCGCATGACATTCCTTTCTCGGGGCCCGGCGCGGCCCGACATCGTTGGTCGCGAGCATAACCCCCGGGGCGGACCGGTCGCCAGGCCGGCTTCACCGCGACGGATGGTCTCGACGCCTCAGATCCTGAGCAGGCGGTCGAGAATGGCGCCGGCGACGTCGATCCCGGTCGCGGACTGGATTCCCGCCAGCCCCGGCGCGGCGTTCACCTCGATGACCAGGGGACCCCGCTCGCTTTCGAGCAGATCGATGCCCGCCACCTCGAGTCCGAGCACGCGCGCGGCGAGGATGGCCAGTTCGCGGCTGTAGTCGTCCACCGCCACCGGTTCGCCGCGGCCGCCGCGATGCAGGTTCGAGCGGAACTCGCCCTCGCCACCCTGCCGGCGCATCGCGCCGACGAGTTCGCCGCCGACGACGAAGAGGCGCAGATCGCGGCCGCGGGCCTCGGCGACGAACTCCTGCAGGAGGAGGACCTCGTCGCGCTCGAAGAAGGCTTCGGCCGTCTCCAGCAGCGCCTCGCGACTCTCCGCGAGGGCGACGCCGAGACCCTGCGTGCCGACGGCCGTCTTCAGGACCCAGGGCGGTCCGGCGATCATGGCGGCGGCGCGTTCGAGGGCGAGCATCGAGCGCAGCACGATCGTGCGAGGATGTTCGATGCGGTTGGCGCCGAGCCGCGTCAGGGTCGCGGCCTTGTCGCGCGCGATGCGGATGCCCTCCGTGCGGTTCATCCCGGGGAGGTCCTCGCTCTCGAGCAGACCGACGAGCTGGAGGCTCGATTCGGGCGCCGAGCTTCCGAGCCGGGTGAACCAGACGTCGGGCCGCTGCAACTCCTTGCCCTCGCCGTCGAAGATGCGGGCGCGGGCGCCGGGCTCGAGCTCGATCGTCGTCTCCGCCGGATCGATCTGCAGCCAATCGACGCCCTGAGCCTCGGCGGCCGCGGCGAGCGGGGCGTTGCTGGGGGAGTCGGCCAGATGGGTCAGGTACCAGATCTTCATGATTTCGGGGCTCCAGGCCGACCCGGGCGTCCCAGGTGACAGAAACGCGTGCCGGGCACGCTGAGGGGCGATCGCGCCTTGCCGATCACGATCCCGTCGGAGGGGGCGCGATAGGTCTCGACCAGGCGCCCGTAGATGTCGCGGACCTCGGCGAGGACTCGCCCCTTGGCGACCCGCTCGCCGAGGGCGAAGGGCAGATCGAGCAACCCGCCGCGTCGCGTCCTCAACCAGCGCGAGTCCGCGCAGATCACCGGTTCCACGGGGGCGGCCCCGTCGTCCTCGTCGAAGTCGTGCAGGCCCAGGTCGGCGAGGACACGCCGCACACCGCTCTCGCCCTCGAGCACCATGCGGCCCTGGAATTCGGCCGGATTGCCGGCTTCGACGGTGATCGCCGGAACACCCGCGCGCCGAGCCGCCGACCGCAGGGTCCCGTCGCCGCTCTTGCCGTGGAGGATGATCTGCGGCCGCATGAGTTCGGCCATGCGACGCGCGACGGGGTTTTCGAAATCGACCCGCACGTACATCGTGTTGACCCGGCCCTCGCTGGCCGTGTGGATGTCGATCAGGTAGTTGCACGCCGGCATGAAGGTGTCGAGGAAGGCCCTCGCGTACTGCTGCGATTGCGTGCCGCTCTTCGAGCCCGGGAAGACGTGATTCAGGTCGATGCCGTCCTCCGGGAACTTGCGCTGCCGCGCCAGGAAGGCCGGCACGTTCGCGACCGGCGCGCAGAGGACGGCGCCGCGCATGGCGGTGAGGTCGAGGCTCGCCGCGAGCTCGTGAATGATGCGGATGCCGTTCAACTCGTCGCCGTGCAGGGCCGCGCAGATGCCGACCGTGGGGCCCGGTTCGGCGCCGACGAGGGCGATGATCGGCAGCATCTGGGCGACGCCCAGGGCGTTTTCGTAGATCGGCACGGCCAGATCGGCGCGCTCTCCGCGCTCGAGACGGTCGAGGTCGATCGGTTCCGGTCCGCGCAGTCTCCTGGCCATCTCCGCTCCTCAGTCCACCCTGATCTCGGCGACCAGCTCCGGGTCGTTGCAGAGCGAGATCAGAAGATCTTCGCGCAGTCCGCCGCCGCGCTTCACCAGACGCTTCGCCATGTCGTCGATGGCGCGATTCGCCATGACCGATTGCACGAAGCACTCGATGAGGTCGTCCAGCCCCATGCCGAGCTTGTTGAAGTCCTTGCGGTCCATCATCAGCAGACGCTTGGGCTCCGTGTCCCAGCGATCCTCGTCGATCTTGCGCGAGAGATTCGTGCCCAGGATCGCCCAGGACTTCTTCACGTCGTCCAGCTCCCGACTCATCGCCTCGGGCGCCCTGCGGGCGTACATGGCGACCGGCGCGTAATGATCGATCTGCCAGGATATCATCATGCGCATGTCGAAGACGTAGATCAGGTTCTCCCTGTTGGGCACGGTTCCGACGTTGTAGAAGCGGCCGCGGCTGCCGGTCGAGGACCAGCTGAAGTTGCCGACCAGCTGCTGCACGATGAACTCGTCGTAGTCGAATTCGAGCTCCATGAACTCGTCGAGTTCCTCCTGGCTGACGATCGTGTAGATGCCCTGGCCGGCGTTGAGGTAGGGCACCTTGACCACGGCCCGGCCGCCGAGGCGCGAGACGACGAGCGGGACCTCCGCCTTGCGTACGTTGGTGAAGGACTCCGGCGTCAGGATCTCGAGTCCGTGTCGGCGGAACTCGCTGTTGAAGAGCTCGTAGGCCTTGGCCGCCGAGGTCTTGTTCCGGCCGCCCGCGAGGCAGGCGACGATCGGATTCAGGATCGGCGTCTTGAGATTGAAGGGCAGCCGGGTCCAGGGCTTCTGGGTGACGTAGCGGAAGGCGCAAGCCACGGGTCGGGTCGCCCCGTCCAGCTTGACGAAGAGCTCACGGTCGCGGATCTCGAGGAAGGCCTCGGGCTTCGACTTCAGGCAGGGCACGAGGAAGACCGGCCGGCCGAGAAGCGTCGCGAGCACCTGGGCGTAACCCGACGACTCCATCGGGTTCTTGTCGAAGAGCACGCAGACGACGGCCTCGTCCTTCGCCTGCTTCAGGTGCTTGGCGAAGAGCGGCAGGAAGGTGCGTTCGATCAGGCGGCGGTAGCCGCCCTCCTCCTCGAAGTCGAGCAGGAGGGGAAAGGACTTCTGGCCGGATGGACAGGAGTTGGTCTCGACGATGAGCTTCTGCCGCACGCCCGACTCGGTCGAGACGTTGAAGAGGTCGCTCCCCGACCAGCGCAGATAACGTGGTCTCGTCGTGAGGATCGTCCGCAGGGTCTCCTCCGAGACCCGCGGGTGCAGGTGGCAGTAGCGGTTGATCAACCGATCCAGCGACATGCCGAAGAAGTTGGCCACCAGCGGATGGATGGGCGCGTTCAGGCTGCGCGGGTAGAAGTGGCGATCGGAGTCGAATCGTCCCGGTTCGAACCTCTCGACCGCATCGGTCCTCGTCTCGCTCAAGGAGCTCTCCCCCATATCGCGTCGGCGGCGGCTCTCCTGGCCGCCGGCCCGGTCGCGCCGGCGATCCTATCAGGACTGCCCCCGGACGGAGCGGCGCGACCGGAAGGGTCCGGAATCGCGGGGCTCGGGAGAACGAAGGGGGCCGGAGCAGCCGATGACCGGTACGGGACGCGCCCGACCGACCGGAATTCCTCCGGCCCCCGAAGGAGAGGGAATCGAAGCGGCCGCCCGATTGTCTCCAGTCCTTGACGGCCGAGGGCTGCGCCTCATAGGCTGGGTTTCGACCGTTCTCCGGCGAAGAAACATGCGCGCGATCCGCATCCTCATCCTGCTGCTCTTCGTGCCGACGGCGCTGATGCCGGTGAGGCTCGACGTCTGCCTCGACTGCCTCTTCGGCGACGAGGTCTGCTGCGAGCGCGCGGATCAGGGCTGCTGCCGCGGCCGGGAGGCGGCCGAGGCTCCGGCCGCGACCTCCTGCTGTTCCGGGCCCGCGCTCCGCGCTCCGGGACGGGGCGACGAAGAGCTCGGACGGACGGATCCGGCCCCCCGCGATTGCTGCCTGCACATCGACAACGATCGCGACGAGCTGCCGCCCTCGAGCCAGGCCTACGAGTTGCCGTCGCTCCTTTGCCGGCTCGCCCTGACCACGATCCAGCCCGAAGCACCACCGCTTGCCGCAGCCCGACCGGAGGTCGCGCCCGACATCGATCCGCCGCCCGCTTCAGCCCTTCCGCTCCTGATCTGATCCCGGCTCCCCGTCCGTCCTCGCTCCCCAGGGAGTCCAGGTCTCGGTCTGTTGCCGGAATCGGAGCATGTTCAAGACAACCACCATCATCCTGTCCTGCGCGGCGCTCGGCGCCTGCCTGTCGCCGCCCCCGGAGCCGCTCGACGACCTCGAGCTGGCGCGCGGGGTCGAGGCGCGCTCGGCCACCGTCGAGGACGTCCGCGAGGCCCTCGAACTCCTCGACGAGCCCGACCGGCTGCCGGTCATCGCCCTCGACCGGCTCGACGACGCCGACGAGGCCTCCTTCTGGCAGGCCGCGGCGCTGGTCCACGAACCCGGGATCCGCGCGGCGCGCCGCGAGGTCGAGGCCGCCGCGGCGAGGCTCGGCTCGGCCGGTCTTCCCGGCCGGATCGGCCTGTCGGGTCGCACGCTCGACCTGAACGAACTCGATCGCGACGCCGAACTCTCGGCCTCGATCGACCTCCTCGGTCTGCTCGGTCTCGGTCCCTCGGCGGCGGCCGCGGCGCTCGCCGAC
>JBFIHP010000273.1:0-5110 GCA_041601735.1 Planctomycetota bacterium
CGAGCGGGGTCGCGAGAAGGCCCTCGACGACTGGAACGAGGAAGCCGGCCGAGAAGAAGCAGCCTGGATGGAAGAGGTCGCCTCGAACCGTCATCAGGCCAGAAGGAGTGAATCGTGAGAGGATTCGTCACCGTCATCGGTCTTCTGACCCTGGCCCAGTGGGTCTTCGTCGGCCTGCTCTACGGCTTCATCCACTTCCAGGACAAGGACAGCCCGGAGACCCTGGCCAAGCTCCGCGACCTCCCGGTCGTCGGCGGCTACTTCCCCAAGGTCAAACTGATCAGCGAAGCGGAGAAAGAGCGCGATCGCAGCGACGAGCTCAGGACCCGGCGCATCGAGGCGCAGCGCCTCTACGATCTTCCGGCCGCCTGGGACGCCGAGGAGTTCGAAGGCCTCTCCCAGTCCCTGAGCGAGAAGGGCGAGTCGCTCGACAAGCTCGCCCGTGAGCTCGAACAGCGACGCCTGGAGATCGAGGCCATGATGGCCGAGATCGGCCGCCGCGAGACCGCCCTGGTCGTGGCACAGGCACGACTCGACGACAAGGCGGCCTCCATCCTGAAGGAGCAGCAGGAGGTCCAGGCCACCCGGAGCGCGCTCGAGAACACGATCGACGAGGTGGAGACCCAGAGCTACAAGCGCATCGCGAAACTGCTGGCCGGGATCGAGGCTCGCGGCGCCCAGGAGCGCCTCATGGCGGCTCCCGAGAACGAGACGATCAAGGAGCGCAACGTCCGCTTCGACGAGGCGGCCAGGATCCTCACGTTCATGGACGTCGAGCAGGCCGGCCAGATCATCACGAGCATGACGCCGACCGACGCGGCCCTGGTGATCGAGAGGATGAAGTCGCTCTCCACCGGCCGGTGATCCGCGGGCGCCCCGGGGGCGCCTTTCTCGCCCTTCACGACCCCCTCGGCCGGCCCAGGGGGTCGTCGGCGTTTCCGGCCTCCTTCCGGACCGGTCCGGACGCCGGGGCCTGCGCGGGAGAGGGCGCATGTTCATGCACGCTCATTCCAGAGCGTCGCGACTTCCGACAAGAGACGTGGAGAAAGGCGACGCCCAGTTCTTCAGGGTCGGGATTCGTTCATCTCGAGCCCGAACGGCGGTCGATAGGACCCGAAGGACGCTTCCTTCGCCGGGAGCGACACGGGCTGGGTAGAGGAACCGCATGGACATCGCAACCGTAGTCGGGCTGGTCCTGGCCCAGGTGCTGATCATCGGCTCGATCATGATGGGGGCCGGTCTGGCCTCCTTCGTGGACGTGCCCTCGATCGCCATCGTCTTCGGCGGCACGATCGCCGCCTGCATGGTCGCCTTCCCGATGAACAAGTTCACGGCGCTGGGCAAGGTCTTCAAGAAGGGCTTCCTCTTCTCCCTCCCCGCGCTGCCCGAACAGATCGAGAGCATGGCCGAGTTCGCCGCCCTGGCCCGGCGCGAAGGCCTTCTCGCGCTCGAGGAGAAACTCGAGGCCGTGAAGGACGCCTTCCTGGTGAAGGGCCTCCGCCTCGTGGTCGACGGCTTCCCGCCCGAGGTCGTGCGCGACATCCTCTCGAACGACCTCTACGCCATGCAGGAGCGCCACTCCGGCGGCAAGGCCATCCTCGACAAGATGGGCGAGGTCGCCCCCGCGATGGGCATGCTCGGCACCCTCATCGGTCTGGTGACGATGCTCAAGAACCTCTCCGATCCCTCGCAGATCGGTAGCGGCATGGCCGTCGCCCTCCTCACGACCTTCTACGGCGCCTATCTGGCCAACGTGGTCTTCCTGCCGCTCGCGACGAAGCTCGACCAGCGGAAGAAGGAGGAGACGATGCTCCGCGAGATCATGATCGAGGGCATCGTCTCGATCCAGAGCGGCGACAAGCCTCAGATGGTCAAGGAGAAGCTCAAGGCCTTCCTGCCCCCGGCCGTCCGCGACGCGATGGACGTGCCGAAGCAGTAGAGGAGGTCCGCCATGGGCAAGCGCAAATCCACCGAGCCGAGGCCCCAGGGGGCGCCGATGTGGATCGTGACCTTCACGGACATGACCTCGCTCCTGTTGACCTTCTTCATCATGATGCTCACCTTCTCGTCGATGGAAGACGAGAAGCTGCGCCGGGCCACCGGTTCGCTTTCGGGTGCCTTCGGCGCCATGACCCCGGAGCGCAAGCGCGCTCGCACCGACGTCAATCCGAGCCTCGACATCCAGTTCCGCAAGCAGGACAAGGACGGTCCGAGCGAGTCCTCCATGCGGAAGGAGACGGTGACGGAGAACATCAAGAAGATCCAGGATCGCCAGCTGTTCAACGTCAAGCTCGACATGAGCCACATCACGATGGGCACGAAGATCAGCATCCAACCGACCGGCAGCGAGGAACTCTTCGTCCTCGGCACCAACAGGGTCGGGCAGAGCACGACGATCGTCCTCCGGGAGATCGCCCGGATGTTCAGCACGCTCCCGGTGCGCATCGTGGTCGAGACCCACTGCGATTCGGAGCTGCCCCGGAGCCTGCTCATGGAGCCGATCGACCTGACGATGTTGAACGGGCTCGCCGCCGCCGAGATCCTGATCGATGCCGGCATGATCCCCGAGCGAGTGGGCGTCTCACCTCGCGGCGATGCCGCGCCGGTCGCCGGCAACGACACCGCCATGGACCGCTTCCGCAACCGCCGACTCGAGATCCTGGTCATCCCGGATGAGCGCGACGAGGCCTTCGGCTACTCGGGAGACTGACCATGGCGGGCAAGCGACGAGCACAGGACGACGGCCCATCCGGAGCCCCGCTCTACATGGTCTCGTTCGGCGACATGATGACGATCCTGCTGACCTTCTTCATCCTGCTCTGCTCCTACTCGAAGGAGCGTCAGGCCGGCTTCATCTCGGATGGCGTCGGCTCGTTCAAGAACGTGGTCAACGCCATGGGCCTACCCGGCATCATGCCGGGCGACCGCTACCCCGTCGATCTCGGCGCCTCGCGCGCGCGCTATCGTCCGGCAGGCGCCCTCAATGACCAGTTCCTGACCGATGCGGAAGGCCGGGTCACCGAGCTGAATCGTAACGCCCTGCGGCAGGTCGTCCGTGATGCGCTCAAGAAGACGTCGATGACCAGACTGCCGGTCACCCTGATCTACGACCGGAGGGAGACCGAGGTGAGCGCCGATCACCGCGCCCTGCTGGACGTCGTCGCCCCGCTGCTGCAGAAGCAGAACCTCACGATCCGGATCGAGGGCTACGCCTACGAGGAGGGCCTCGATGCGCGAGCGACCCAGGAAACGGCGGTCGCACGGTCGCTATCGGTTGCCCGATACCTCCAGGAGGCCTTCGGGATCGCGGAGAGGAAGATGCGGATGACGGGATACGGATCGGGAGGCGCGGGGCCCGAGCGGGTCGCCGAGCGCCGCATCCAGGACAGACTCGGCAGGAGGATCGTATTGATCTATCTCCTGCCCGCGGAGGATTAGGAGAGCGAAATGAAGATCAAGATCATCATCGGAGTCACGGTTCTCGCCGTACTCGGCATGGCCGCCTTCGTCATCACGGGTGACGAGAAGAGCGCGACCGACGCCCAGCTCGAGAAGCTCAGGGGCACCGACTCCTATTACATGCACAGCGAGGAGATGGTGCAGCCCGATCCCTACGGCGAGGGCACCGAGATCATGACGAACCTGATGGACAACAAGATGTTGAAGCTCAAGTTCGACGTGAAGTACCAGATCGGACTCGATTGGGGCGAGGACTACACCGCGGCGAGGGCCGCCTTCGCCAAGTCGGCCCAGGACATCCGCTCCGAGCTGATCACCCGGCTTCGCGCCAAGAAGGAATCGGACCTCATGGGCCTGGAGCTGCGCGCCTTCAAGGAGGAGGTGATCGAGATGGTGGACAGCCTCGTCTTCCCGAAGCGCTACGGGCGGGTCACCAAGATCCTCATCAAGGAACTGATCATCCAGGGTTGACGGTCGCGGGCCGGGCCGGTTGCCCAAACCGCCGCCGGACTCAGTAGCGGGGACGCCCGCTCAGGGTCTCGATCGTCGCCCTCTCGATCGCCCAGCCCTCGTCGCCGCGACCGAGTTCGAGGGTCAGGTGGAATTCCCAGAGTTCGGCGTCGCCGTCTCGCTCCCGGCGACGCAGGACCAGGTCGAGCTCGAATCCCGCCCGGTCCCCGTCGATGGTCACGAGGTCGCTGCCGGGAATCCGGGCGACGCGGAGCGTGAATCCTCCCTCATCCCGAGCCTCGCGAGAGAGGAACAGCATGAGGTCCCGGATCTCGGCCCGGCCCATGCTGCGACCCGCGAGCCGGAAATCCTTCGCCAGCGGCGCCACGACACCCGACACCGAGCCCTCCTCGAAGGCCTCGATGGCCTCGGCCACCAGCTCCCGGATGAGATCCTCGTCGCTCTTCATGGCCTCGAGGATGCGGGGGACGATCAGGGTGAGGGCTATCAGGGTGCCCAGGGTGACCAGGACGATGCGCTTCATGGCCTCTCCACGGAGTTCCCGACGAGGGACCGGACCGGATCCTTCCGGTGTCAGACCGAGTCGAGGCCCCAGACGTAGAAGGGTAACACGGCCTCCGGTCCTCCGAGGCCCGGCCGCCCGAAGACCCGGGTCAGCAGCCCTTCGGGATCGGCGGGCAGCTCGTCGTCGAAGTGCGGCTGCAGACCGGCGCGCAGAGCCGGGGCGTTCAGGACCTGCATCATCGCCAATCCGGTCTCTTCGGCTTCGAAGCCGAGGCGGCCGAAGGTCGCGACGAAGTCGTGATCCCAGCTCGGTCCCAGGATCATGGCCTGTTCGAGACCGGCTTCGATCATGATGCCGCGCACGATCGCCGGCACGAGTTCGACCGCCCCCCCCCACTCGCAGACGACACCCTGGAAGTCGAGACCCTTGCCGAGCGTGGCGTAGGCGACCGGCCGGTCGCCGTCGAGTGCGACACGGGTCTCCGCGCCGGGGATCTCGAACAGGACGTGGCCGTCTTCGAGGCTGCGCTCAACCGGACAGGGATCGCGGCGGCGCAGCTCGAGGAGGTCGGGGATCGCGGCCTGACGGAGCGGCCAGACATCGGCCGCGGGCCCCCGAGCCAGGCCCTCGCGATCGACGAGGAATCGGGTCTCTCGCCCCGCCGACCTGAATCCG
>JBFIHP010000274.1:0-5106 GCA_041601735.1 Planctomycetota bacterium
GCCCGAGCCGGAGCCCGGGCCGCCCGAGAGACGGGGAAAAGGGGGAATCTCAGATCTTGCGCCGGAGAGCGCGCAGTTCCTTGCGCAGGGCCTTCATCTCGGCCGACAGGCGATCGAGGCGCTCCTCGATGTCGTCCATGTCGCCGCCGCGAGGCCGCTTCGGCGTCGGGGCGCGGTGATACCGACCGGCCTCGTCGGTGCTCACACCGAAGGACGTGACCGTCCGGCGCGAGCCCTCCTTCGGCGTCGGAACGACGGCGATGGCGCGACGGACGGCCTTCGGGGCCGAGGGATCGACCAGCGTGGCGATGGCGCGACGACCGGCCTCGGGAGCCCCGGGTTCGGCCAGCGTCGCGACCCGACGGCGGACGGCCTTCGGCGCCTCGGCGCCCGGCGCGACCGCGCCGAAGTGGAAGCCCTCGGGCGCGATCACGCGGCCCTCGAGGTCGTGGCCGAAGAACTGGACCTTCGGCGCCTTCTTCGGGGTCGCGCACTTGCCGGCCTTGCAGCAGGCGCAGGCGCATTCGCACTCGCAGGGCGCCTCGGTGACGACCACCTGGTACGCGCCCGGCGCGATGCCGCCGATCGTGAAGTCGTTCTCGACGTCCTGGTGGAACAGGAGGTCGTGGTGCTTCGGCTTCTCGTGATGGCCGTGGCCATGAGCCGCGTGCCCACCATGCCCGAGGTGCTGCAGCAGGATCTGGTGGAGGCCGGGCTGCTTCATGATGCCGTGCAGGCCCTCGGCCTCGATCTCGATGCGACCGTCCTCGATCTCGACCTCGACGTTCATGTCCCCGAGGAGCGCGCCGATCATCGGGCCGACCTCCTCGAGATCGATGTGCTGCATGATCAGGCCGAGCAGGGGCTCGAGTCCCTCGATCGAGATCGAGATCTCGTCGTCATCCTCGTCCTCGTCGTTTTGATGACCCTTCAGGATCAGCATGCGCGACTGCGACCCGTGCTTGCCCGCATGGCTCTCGACCCAGGCGCCGTCGCGCTCGATCGTCACCCAGCGATTCGCCGCGGAGTCGTGGACGTGGCCTTCGTGCCCGTCGTCGATCTCGACGTCGATCGTCGCCTCGGCGCCCCTCTTGGGGGTCGCCCAGCGCAGCGTCGGCGCGGGGGCACTCTTCTCGTCCTGCTTCCGGATGGTGATCCGCGCCTGGCGGCCGTCACCGAGATCGATGACCTCGTAGCCGCCCTCGGAGGTCTTCGCGGCGCGGCCGTCGAGTTCGACGATCCGCTCCTCGCCGCCGTCGCCGCGGATGACGATGCGCCGCTCGACCTGATGGTCGCTCTTCTTGCGGATCTTCTTCTCGACCTCCTTCTTGATCTTGACCTCGGGGCCGCCCTGGATGATCACGCCGCCCTGGGCGGAGACCTTCAGGTTGAAGCCCGTCGCGATCAACAGCGCGACGCAGCATGCGAGAAACGTCCTCATGTCGGGATCTCCCTGATGATTGATTGTGGGTCGGTCTCGTCTTCGACCCCTTCGGGGCGGGACGCTTCCGCTTCTTCTCGGTGCCGATCGGCTTCGGCGACCGCGCCTCGACCCTCGAGGCCCCTGCCTTTGTCGGCAGCGTGATGGATGGTACGGTCCCCGAACCGGCTTGCCCCCCGGTTTTATCGCGCCCCCGGAGTGACCGCTCACCATGCCCTTGACCGAAGCCGAATCCCGCGTGGCCCAGAGACTTCGGTCCATGGCGGGCGATCTCGAAGCCCTCCTCGGCCGGCTGGTCGGGATCTCTTCCCACACAGCCGATCACGAGGGCGTGAACCGCGTGGGCCTCGAGGTCGAGCGCGAACTCATGGCCGTAGGCCTCCGCGTGGGGGCCTTCGTCACCGGGCGATCGGGCCAGCACATGGTGGCGCGCAGCGCGAGCCGCGAAGGCAACCGGCTCATGCTCCTCGGCCACCTCGACACGGTCTATCCGGCCGGCGAGGAGGCGCCGACCGTCCGGCCCGATCCGGACAACGAGAGCCGCCTGCTCGGCCCCGGCGTGACCGACATGAAGGGCGGCCTCGTCGTGATGCTCGGCGCGATCCGCGCCCTCCACGAGGAAGGCCTGCTCGAGGGCCGTTGCCTCAGCGTCGTCCTCTCGGCGGACGAGGAGACCGGTTCGCCCACGGCGCGCGACATCATCGGGCACGAGGCCGAGGATCATCACCTCTGTCTCGTCTTCGAGACCGGCAGCGATCTCGGCGGGGGGCGCAGCAGCATCGTGACCCGGCGTCGCGGCATGATGCGCTCGACCCTGCGCATCGTCGGCCGCGAGGCCCACTCCGGCGTAGACAAGCCGGGCGGCGTCAGTGCCGCACTCGAAGCGGCGCATCGGGTCATCGCGCTCGAGGCCCTGAACGACGCCGAGCGCGGCATCTCGGTCAACGTCGGCGTCCTCCGCTCGGGGACCGCACCGAACACCGTGCCCGGCGAGGCGACGCTCGAGATCGACGCCCGCTTCGACGACCCCGATCATGGTGACGACCTCCAGGCCGCCATCGAGGAGGCCTGTCGGCGACCCGCGATCGCGCAAGGTCGGAACGGCGCCCGCGCGCGCCTCGAGTGGATCGAGGGCGTGCGCCACGAGCCGATGACCCGCAGCGACGCCGTGGCAAGGATGGCGCGGCGCATCATCGACTGGGGTCGCGATCTCGGCCTCGAACTCGACGAAGAGGCGCGCGGCGGCTCCTCGGACGGCAACATCGCCGCGGCGCGGGGCTGTCCCACGGTGGACGGCCTCGGTACCGTGGGCGGACGCATCCACTCCGGCGAGGAGTGGGTGGAGGCGCGCTCCCTGGTCGATCGCGCCCTTCTCTGCGCTCTCACCATGATGAGATTCCATGAACTCTAGGGTCCTCGTCCTCGTCGTCGTCGCGGCCGCCGTGTACCTGATCTTCGTGCTCGCGCACGAGCGTTTCGATCGCGAGCCCGGCTCGTTGGCGGTCGCCCGCGCCGACGACGATCTCTCCGATCTTCTGGCGCCGCTTCTCTCCGAGGGTCGGGCCGCCATCGACGAACTCCGCCGCGAGCTCGCCGAGCGCGATCCCGAGATGCTCGCGCTGGTCCCCGGCCCGGACGAGCCCTGGCAGGCGCGCCTGGGCGCGCTGCTGGCCGATCCGCCGCGCCCGCCCTACGGTCGGGTCGAGCTCGCCGTCGTGGAGCCGAGCGGCCTTCAGATCGGCACTCGCCCCGCGCTGCTTCTCCGCCGCGAGCTCCCCGGACGGGCCTGGGTCGAGCTCTCGCGTGCGAACGAGACGGAGCCCCTCGCCGGCTTCGCGGCCTCGGTCAACACCATCCTCGGTCTGCCCGAGGAGCTGGAGCTGGAGCCCGGCGCGGCCTACCGCGTGAGAGCGAGGAACGAGTCCGGCGACGCCGACTTCGTCGAGGCCGAGTTCCGCATCGCGACCGCGGCTGAGGTCGCGCGTTTCCAGGAGGCGATGCAGTTCCTGAAGCTCAAGGTCGCCGACACGCGGCTGCGCATCTACCTGCAGGCCTGTTTCGCCATGTCGCGGGGTCTGTACACCGATGCGACGGAGATCCTGATGAAGCGGCTGCCGCGGAACGGGCAGGGGCGCGAGGAGCGCGGTCTCCTCGAGCGGCTCGCCTTCCTGCTCGAGCGCCGCGGCGAACTCGTCGCTCGCGACCGGGCGCTCGAGGCTCTCGCGCGCGATTGACGACGCGGACGGCGGCCGAGCGACCGGCGGCGCATCAGCCGGCGAGGAAGGCCTCGGCCTTCTTCTTCACCTCGTCCATCTTCATCAGCAGGGGCGAGGACTTGGCGAGCCCGAAGACGTGGTCCACCAGGGCCTCGTTCTCGCAGTCGAAGCCGAGTTCCTGCAGGCAGTAGAGCACGTTGGACTTGCCTGACATCGGTCCCACGCCGATCTGCTGCTTGAGCCCGAACTCGCTCGCGGGCACGCCGGAGTAGACGCGGTCGGCCAGCCAGTCGTCGCCCTTCTTGAGCGCCTTGATGACCGCCGAGGCGTGCACCCCTGTGCCGGTGAGGAAGGCGTCGTTGCCGAAGACGGGATAGTTCATCGGGATATCGACTCGAAGCGCCTCGGCCGCCTTGTGGACGTACTCGTCGAGCGCGGAGAGGTCGTTGTCGATCCAGCCCATCAGCTTCATGTTGACGAGGATGAGGTCCATGGCCGCGTTGCCGGCGCGCTCGCCGATGCCCAGGGCCGCTCCGTGGACCTGGTCGGCTCCGGCGCGCACGGCGACGATGCAGTTGATCGTGCCCATCCCGCGGTCGCGATGTCCGTGCCAGTCGATCTTCACGTCCCTGCCGGACTCCCGGACGATGCTCTTCACGAAGCGTACGAGGTCGCGCGTGCCGTGGGGCATCGCGTGGCCGCAGGTGTCGCAGACGACGAGGCGTTCGGCGCCGAGCTCGATCGCGTGGCGATAGAGCCGCGCGATGTCGCCGGGCTTCGATCGGGTCGTGTCTTCGGTCACGAGCGCGAAGGGCACGTCATGATCGCGGGCCCAGCCGAGCGACTTGTCGATGTGGCCGAGGATCGTGTCGAGGGTCCAGCCCTCGGTGTACTGCCGGATCGGCGAGGAGCCGATGAAGCAGTTGGCCAGAACCCGGGCACCGGTCTCGTCCATGATGCGACGGACCGGCTCGATGTCGCTGATGAGGGTGCGGCAAGCCGTGTTCGCCTGGATCGAGAGCCCCTCCTTCTTCATGTAGCGCACGAGGTCGAGGCAGTCGTCGTAGTGCCGGTCGCCGGCGCCGGGAAGCCCCACGTTCACCGTGTGGATGCCGAGCCGGTCCATGAGGCCGACCAGCTCGCGCTTCTCCTCGATGGAGGGGTTGTAGACCGAAGGGTTCTGGAGACCGTCGCGCAGGGTCTCGTCGTCGAAGGTCACCTTGCGGGGAATGCCCTCGTCGGACTCGATGCGGTTCCAGTCGTAGATCAGATTGTCTTCTTTGGGGTCGGTCATGATCGTCGATTCTAACGCTCCGGTCCGGCCCTGGCGAGGCGACGGAATTCACCGGTTTTTGCCCCATCGCCGCGACCCGGGTAGGAGAGAGGCATGCTGGTGCTCAAATTCGGCGGATCCTGCCTGGCCGAGACGGCCGATTTCCGCCGCGCCGC
>JBFIHP010000275.1:0-5102 GCA_041601735.1 Planctomycetota bacterium
CAGGAAGGGCGACACCCGGCCGGGGCCCTTCGCGATCAGCTTGCGGTGCTGATCCTCGATTTCGAGGAGACCGCCGATTCCCGAACCGGCGATGACGCCGCAGCGCGCGGCGATCGACTCGTCCACGCGGTCGAACCCGGCGTCCTTCATCGCCTCGCAGGCGGCGACGAGGCCGAACTGGACGAACCGGTCGAGCTTGCGCGCCTTGGCGGCCGGGATCGAGATCGTGGGATCGAAGTCGCGAATCTCGCCGCAGATGCGAACGCTGTAGTCGCTGGCGTCGAACGAGGTCAGTGGCTTGATGCCGGACCGGCCGGCCAGAAGGGCCTCCCAGCTATCGGCTACGTTGAGTCCCACGGGCGAGACGGCGCCCAGTCCGGTGACGACCACTCTCCGCTTGTCCACGGTCTACTCCTTCCGACGATAAACAGAAATGCCGCGCCCCGATGATGAGGAGCGCGGCACCTTGATGCTTGGATTCACATCGCCGGCATCGGTATGCCGCGCCGGCCGATCAGATCAGCCCTTGGAGTTTTCGCTGATGTACTTCACGGCATCGCCGACGGTCTGGATCTTCTCGGCATCCTCGTCGGGGATGTTGATGTCGAAGGCCTCCTCGAACTCCATGACGAGCTCGACGGTGTCGAGGGAGTCAGCACCCAGGTCGTTCACGAAGGAGGTGCTGTCCGTGATCTTGTCACGCCCCGCACCCATCTGCTCGCAAACGATGTCCTTAACCTTCTCGGCGATATCCGACATGCTTCGAATCCTCTGAATCAGTTCCCGGCCGGGAGTTCGTCGGCCCGACCAACCGCCTGAGCCCGAGGCTGCATCTTCGCCCCGAGTCGGCTCTATCCTGTGTTCCGGCCTGCCTTAGTACCACGACCAAAGGGGCCCTTCAATCGGCGGGACCCGGGTTTTGCCTCCCGGAGCCCCGAGAATCTCAAATTGCCATGCCACCGTCGATTACGAAGGTCTGACCGGTGACGTAGGCCCCGGTGTCGCCGGCCAGGAAGGCGACCGCCCGACCGACTTCCTCGGCAGCGCCGAATCGACCGAGCGGAATGGCCGATTTCATCGCCTCGCGCTGGTCGCCCTCGAAGCCATGGGTCATGTCGGTCTCGATGAAACCGGGAGCCACGGCGTTGACGCAGACCTGCCGGGAGCCGAATTCCTTGGCGAGCGACTTGGTGAAGGCGATGAGGCCGCCCTTCGAGGCGGCGTAGTTGGCCTGCCCGGCGTTGCCGTCGAGTCCGACGACACTCGCGATGTTGACGATGCGGGCCGCGCCCTTGCGCTTCATGAGCGTCTTGGCGAAGGCCTTGCAGGTGTTGAAGGCGCCCTTCAGGTTCACATCGAGCACCTGGTCCCAGTCCGACTCGCTCATCCGGAGGATGAGCTGATCGCGGGTCACGCCCGCATTGTTCACCAGGATGTCGATGCCGCCGTCGTGATCCGCGAGGATCTCGGCGGCGAGCCCCTGGGCGGCCGCGAAGTCGGAGACGTCGGCGCCGTAGGCCTTCGCCTTCACGCCCAGCGCCTTCGCCATGTCGACCGTCTCCTGGGCGCGCTCGGCGCTGGTGGCGACGCAGGCGACGTTGCAGCCCTCGCGCGCCAGCTCGAGCGCGATCGCCCGGCCGATGCCGCGGCTCGCTCCGGTGACGACCGCGATCCTGTCCTTCAGATTCAGATCCATGTCTTCCCTCGACGAGCCCGGGGCCCGCCCCCTTTGATCAGGCTTCCAGGTCGGCGACCGCGTCGAAGTTCATCGTCTCGCGATCACGGTCGATCTTCTTCATCAGTCCCGCGAGCACGCGGCCGGGGCCGGGCTCGACGAAGCGTTCCACGCCGGCCGCGATCATCGCCCCCATCGAGGCCGTCCAGCGCACCGGCTCGACGATCTGCCGCTCGCTCGCCGCGCGGATCTCCGCCGGATCGCGGAGGAACGCACCGCTCACGTTGGCCACGATCGGCACGCGAGGAGCCTTCATCTCGACGGCATCGAGGGCCTGCTTCAGCTCGGCCGCGGCCGGGGCCATGAGCGGGCTGTGGAAGGCACCGGCGACGTTCAGGGGTATCGCCCGCCGGATGCCGAGGCCCTTCGCGACCTCGGGCACGCGGGCGCAGGCCGTCTTCGTGCCCGAGAGCACGATCTGTCCGGGAGAGAGCAGGTTCGCGACCACCAGGACCTCGCCCTCGGAGGCCTGTGCGGCGACCTCGGCGGCCTGATCCTCGTCGGCGCCGATCAGGGAGATCATCCCGCTCGGCGGCGCGTCCGAGGCCTTCTGCATCGCCTCGCCGCGGCGGGCGACGAGACGCAGGCCGTCCTCGAAGGTGAAGACGCCGGCCCAGTGGAGCGCGCTGAACTCACCGAGCGAGAGTCCGGCCACGCAGGCGACGGAGTCGGCATCGATCTTGCCCTCGGTCTCCGCGACCGCCGCGATCGCGCTGCTGACCAGGTAGATCGCCGGCTGGCAGTGCTTCGTCAGGGTGAGCGTCTCGTCGGGACCGTTCAGGCAGATCTCGGCGAGGTCGTAGCCGAGCGTGGCGTTGGCGCGATCGAAGTACTCGCGCGCCTGGGCGAAACGCTCGACGAAGTCGGCCGCCATGCCCACCTTCTGGGCACCCTGACCGGGAAAGAGCAGAGCCGTCTTGGTCATGTTCTTCTCCGCGCTACCAGCGAATCACCGCCTGGCCCCAACCGAGCCCGGCGCCGAAGGCGATGAAGCTGATGAGCTCGCCCTCCTTCACGCGCCCGGCCTTGCGCGCCTCGTCGAAGGCGATGGGGATGGAGGCCGCCGATGTGTTCGAGTAGCGATCCAGATTGACGTAGATGCGGTCCATGTCGATGTCGAGCTTCTTCAGCGCCGACTCGATGATGCGGATGTTGACCTGATGGGGAACGACGAGGCCGATGTCGTCGTAGCTGATGCCGAGGGTCTGGACCTGCTCGCGCACGAGATCGCGGAACTTCGCGACCGCGAACTTGAAGACGTCGTTGCCCTTCAGGCTCATGAGGTGCTCGCGCGTCTCGACCACCTCGTGGGTGATCGCACGCTTGCTGCCGCCGGCAGAGCGGCTGATCGCCTCCCACTGCGACCCGTCCATGCCGGACGAGCTGCAGAGGATCCGACCGCGGGGATGATCGGCCTTCAGGATCGCCGCGCCGGCGCCGTCGCCGAAGAGGATGCAGGAGCCGCGGTCCTGGAAGTTCATGATGCTGGTGAGCACCTCGGCGCCGACGATCAGGGCGTTGTCGATGATGCCGGCGGCGATCATGCCCTGGGCGCTCATCAGCGCCGAGAGCCAGCCCGTGCAGGCGTTGGTGACGTCCCAGCCGCCGGCCTTCGAGGCGCCGAGCTTGTCCTGGAGGAAGGCCACCGTCGCGGGCAGGAGCTGGTCGGGCGTCACGGTCGCGACGATGATCAGATCGAGCTCGTCGGGGCTCATCCCGGCGTCCTCGAGGGCGCGCTTCGAGGCCTCGACGCAGAGGTCCGAGCAGGCCTCGCCTTCGGCCGCGAAGCGGCGCTCGCGCATGCCCGTGCGGCTCTCGATCCAGGCCTCGTCGGTGTCGAGGAAGCTCTCGAACCAGGCGTTCTTGACGATCCGCTCGGGGACGTAGTGTCCCGTGCCGGCGATGCCGACTTCCCTGAGAGTCTTCATGTGATCTCCCTGGCTCCCTTCGGGCCTCGCGTCGTTCCCGGGCGGATCAAGAACTGGCCTGAAGCTCGCCGAGACCGGACTCGATCTTGCCGCGGACCCCGGCGCGCACGAAGCGCGCGGCGAGGGTGACGGCGTTGCCGATCGCGCGGCGATCGGAGCGGCCGTGGGCGATGAGACAGGTGCCGTTCACGCCGAGCAGGGCCGCGCCGCCGACCTCGGCATAGTCCGTGGCCTTGCGGAACTCGCCGATGTGCTGCGCGACGACGGGATGACGCTCGGGATCGACGTGGCCGCCGACGATCTCCTCGAAGCGCTCGTGCATCTTCTCGGCCAGTCCTTCGCTGACCTTCAGGACGACGTTGCCCACGAAGCCCTCGCAGACGACGACGTCGGCCTTCTGCGTGAAGATGTCGTTGCCCTCGACGTGGCCGATGTAGTTGAGCGAGGACTCCTCGAAGAGCCGACGGGTCTCGTTCACGAGATCGTTGCCCTTGCCGTCCTCGGAGCCGATGTTCAGCAGCGCGACGCGCGGATTGGGGTGACCGAGCACGCCCTCCGCGAAGATCGACGCCATCATGCCGTAGTGCAGGAGATGGATCGGCTTGCAGTGGATGTTGGCGCCGACGTCGATGACGATGCTGTTGACCTTGCGGGTGCCCATGGCGACCGCGATGCCGGCCCTGCGCACTCCGGGGATCAGCTTCCAGATGAGGTGGGCGGCGCCCACGACCGCGCCGGTCGAGCCGGCGCTGACGACCGCGTCGGCGGCCCCCTGCTGAACGGCGCCGAAGCACTTGACGATGCTGTTGTCGCGCTTGCGCCGCAGGGCCTCGACCGGACTCTCGTCGCAACCGATGACGTCGGTCGCGTGGAGGATCGAGATCCTCGAGCGGTCGGCCTCGGCCGCCTCGAGTTCGGCCTCGATGTCGGGCTCGCGCCCGACGAGGACGATGGCGATCTCGGGGTCCTTCTTCAGGGCCTGGAGAGCCCCCAGGACGATCTCGCGAGGGGCGTGATCCCCTCCCATGGCATCAAGGGCGATTCGCTGCATGGATCAGGCTCCGCAAAGGGAGAAGCCGCGGAGCGGATGGGCTCCGCGAGCGCCGCGATCAGTCGGTCAGTTCGAGGTGCAGCACGTTCTTGCCGCGATAGTGCCCGCAGTTGCCGCAGACGCGGTGCGGCATGACGGCGTGGTTGCAGTTCGAGCAACGCACGAGCGCCTTCGGGCTGATCGAGTGATGCGATCGGCGGATGTTCTTGCGGGCGACGGAGGTCCGTCGTTTCGGTACGGCCATGACCAGCTCCTCGTGGGCCCGCGGCGTCCTCGCACGCAAGCCTTGGACATCTAAGTGTTTATGGACCCACCCCTGGGGGCGAACGCGATTCTATGCTGACGCCCGGGCCTTCACAACGGCGCGGGGCGAAAATGAAGGGCCGTC
>JBFIHP010000276.1:0-5100 GCA_041601735.1 Planctomycetota bacterium
GATGTTCAACCTGCGGCCGCCGGCCTTCCTGATGAACAAGGCGGGGCAGGCCCAGGGGCGCGGCGATCTCGCCGGCACCCTCCTCATGGGGCTCCTCTTCTCGGGCACGAGCTTCACCTGCACGGCACCCCTGGTGGGGCTCATCCTCGTCGCCGCCGCCGAGACCGGCGAGTGGCAGTTCCCCATCGTGGGCATGTTCGTCTTCGCCCTCGTGCTGGCGATCCCCTTCTTCTTCCTGGCGCTCTTCCCGCGTCTGCTCACCAGCATGCCGAAGTCGGGCGGCTGGATGAATCGCGTGAAGGCGACGCTCGGCTTCCTCGAGCTGGCCTTCGCGTTGAAGTTCATCGGCGCCATGGACGCCTATCTCGGCTGGGGCATCTTCACCCGCGAGTCGATCCTGTGGATGTGGGCGATCATCTTCGTGATGAACGGCTTCTACCTGCTCGGCTTCGTCAACTTCAAGCACGACATGAAGCCCGAGAAGGTCGGCGGGATCGCCGGGAGCGTGGCGGTCGGCCTGATCATCCTCGGCTTCCATACCATGCAGGGCGCCTACGGGCGTTCGATGCCCTACCTCATGGAAAGCCTCCTGCCGCCGAGCCTCGAGGAGACCGGCACCGGCGTCCTGGGCTGGGCGAACCACACCAAGAACGACCTCGAGGAGGCCGTGGCGCTGGCAAAGGCGCACGACGCCGCGCTCTTCATCGACTTCACCGGAACGACGTGACCGAACTGCCGTGACGTGGAGAGCCGTGTGTTCTCCAAGAAGACCGATGTGATCGAGGCGATGAACGAGATGGTGGTTGTCTCCCTCTACACCGACCACCCGCAGCTCGGCGACGAGTACAACCGGATGCGCGAGAAGATGACCGGCAGCTCGACCAACCCGATGTACATGGTCGTGAGTCCCTGGGACCTGGAGAAGGTCCTCTACCAGGCGGACTACAATCAGGCGCTCGAGGACGCGTTCGGCGAGAAGCTCGCGCGTTCGAATCGTCGGGCGCGTCGCGTGGCCGCGCGGCTCGCACCCGTGACGAGCGAGTAGGGGCGGCGTGGAGGGCTTCCTCCGTGTCTTCGGCTGGCTCGGCACGGCCGCGCTCGTCCTGCTCTTCATCGACGGCGCGCTCCAGGCCTTCGGTATCTGGTGGCACCCGGGCCTGCACGTGGGCGCCGGCATCGGCGTCCTCCTGGTCGTGCCCCTGCTCTACGTCCTGCCCTACTTCCAGCTGATCGGCGTCGGCGCCGCCCTCGAGCGCGCCGAGGGACTGGAGGAGAGGGCCGCGCGTCGAGCCCTGCTGGTCGAACTGAAGGGTCGGATCTTCTGGCCCGTGCTCCGGACGATCCTCCTGCTCGTCGTCGGACCCATCCTCGGTTTCCTCGAGAGGGGTGGGCAAATACCCCAGTGGAGTCACGGTGCCGTGATGGGGCTGCACCTGGTCGCGCACATCGACCTCTGGGCGCGATCGCTCTTCGTGCTCGGCCTGGCGCGCGAACTCCTGAAACCCTGATGGCGAAGCAAAAGCGGGCCCTTCTCGGCAGATGGGGCTATCTTTGAGAGGATGTCGCCGTATTCATCGACATCGCGCCGATGCCGTTGTCCTGGACAGAACGAATGGGCCGGAAGGAACACGGAACCACCCAGCAGCTCGTCCTGAAGATCAAGGACGGGGACAAGGAAGCCTTCGACCAGCTCTTCATGCGTTATTACCCGCGCATCAAGCTGGCCGTGCGCATGCAGATGCTGGACAAGCTCCGCGCGCAGGTCGAGGCCGACGACGTCATCCAGGAGATCTACATGGAGGTGTACAAGAACTTCCACAAGTTCCAGTACTCCGACCCCGACTCCTTCTTCAAGTGGGTCACCACCGTCGTCGGCTGGAAGATCAAGGACTTCGACAAGTACTTCTTCAAGACGGCCAAGAGGCAGCCGCACGACCGCTCGCTCCAGCAGGGCTCGAGTTCGAACGAGGACAGCGGCAGCTTCGATCTCACCGATCGCGTGCCGGCCGCCCAGGACACGCCCAGCCAGATCGTGATGGAGCGTGAGGGCTACCAGGTGCTGGAGAAGGCCCTCCAGGAGCTCTCGGACAAGGACCGTGACGTGATCACTTACCGCCAGGTGATGAAGCTCAGTTCGGCCGAGACGGGCGAACTCATGGGTATGCAGGCCAACGCCGTGAACGTACTCTTCCATCGGGCTCAGCAGCGCCTGGAGAAGATCCTGAAAGACACGGCCTACTTCGGATGACCGATCGGAGCGAAGACGAGGAAGCGGCGCTCGCGGAGTTGCTCGGCGAGTTGCAGGACCGACGGAACCGCGGCGAGACCCTCGGCGACGTCGATGCCATCAAGGCGGCGCACCCGGCCTTCAAGGACGACATCGATGCCTTCTTCGGCCTCGGTGAGGTCTTCAGCGACGCCCTCGGTGACGCCGTACTCGACCGGGCGTTCGGTGACGACGAGGGTCGGCTCGCCGAGCGCTTTCCGCTGGCCGAACGACTCTCGGACACGAGTTTCGGCAGCCTGCATCGTCTGCGCGCCGACGACGGTTCGCTGCCTCGCGAGTTGATCACGATCGACCCGACCTTTCCCCGCGCCGCGCGGGCACGACTCATCGGTTCGGTCCGGCACGCGGCTCGCTACCAGACGCCCGGATTCCTGCGGATCCTCGATCAGGGTCACCTCGAGAGCGGGCCCTACCTCGTTCGCGAGAGCATGACGGGGCCGTCGCTGGCGGAGCTCGTGGATCGCATCCTCGAGAGCGGGCGGAGCCTGCCCGAGGCGGAGTCGGTGGGCGAGGGGCGCCCCGTTGACCGGGCGGAGCAGGCTCGACGCTGCGCCGCGTCGCGCCGACACCTCGCCAGGCTCGGCACGCACTTCCGGGCCTGGGCTTCGATCCTGGACGGCGGGCACGCCCGGGGCCTGGTCCACCGCGAGCTGAACGCCGAGAGCCTGGGCCTCAGCGAGATCGGCCAGCCGCTCATCCAGGGCATCGGCCTCGCCTGGCAGGGGACCGGCATCACGCCCTCGATGCTGCCGGACTGGTCGCCGCAGTGGCTGGCTCCCGAGACCGTCGATCACAAGTGGGGTCCGGTGACCCACCTGGCCGACGTCTACGGGCTCGGACGGGCGCTCGCGGACGCACTCGCACTGCACCGCCCGCTGCCGCCCGAGGACCCCGAGGGCGCCTTGATGCACATCGCCATCGGCGACCGGGCCTTCCTCGATCGTCTGCCGGAGAATCTCCCGACCGGACTCCGTGAACTGATCGAGCTGGCGACCTTCCCCGATCCCTCGCGCCGCCTCTCGAGTTTGGCCGACTTCGCCGATCGTCTCGATGCCGTCGTGCCGGTCGAGGCGGCCCCTCGCGGTTGGGCCCAGCGCCTCTTCGGCCGATAGGCGGGCGCGGCAGGGACGAGAAGAGCCCCCCGGCCGGGCCGCGGGGCTCTGTCGATCAGGTCTCGGACAGGCTCAGGTGGAGAGCTCGAGCTTCTTCGGACCCGCGCCGCTCATCTGGCGCTTGGCCAGCTCGGCCGCCGTCTGCTCGGCGATGTGCCGGAAGGCGCGCTTCACCGGCTCCGGGGTGTCCTCGGCCAGGACGGCGGGGGTCCCGTCGTCGCCGTGCTCGCGGACGCTGAGGTCGATCGGCACGTGGCCCAGGAAGCGGAGCTTCTTCTCCTCGGCCCAGCGCTTGCCGCCGTCCTGGCCGAAGATGTGGCTCTCGTGGCCGCAGCTCGGACAGGCGAAGCCGCTCATGTTCTCGACGATGCCGAGAACCGGGACGTTCGTCGTCTCGAACATCGCCAGGGCCTTGCGGGCGTCGAGCATGGCCACGTCCTGCGGCGTGGTGACGACGACGGCGCCGGTGGTCTTCACCTGCTGGGCCATCGTGAGCTGGGCGTCGCCCGTGCCGGGCGGCAGATCGACGACGAGGTAGTCCAGCTCGCCCCATTCGACCTCGAAGAAGAACTGGCGCAGCGCGCCGTGGATCATCGGCCCGCGCCAGATGACGGCCTTGTCGCGCTCGACCAGGAAGCCCATCGACATCACCTTCAGGCCGTTGCGCTCGAAGGGGATGATCCGGAGCTGCCCCTTCTCGTCGGGGCGGGTCTCCGGCGAGGTCGGCTCCAGACCCAGCATGTGCGGAATGCTCGGGCCGTAGATGTCGGCGTCGAGCAGGCCGACCCGGGCTCCGGTGCCCAGGAGGGCGTAGGCCAGGTTGACCGCCACGGTCGACTTGCCGACGCCGCCCTTGCCCGAGGCGACGGCGATGATGTTCTTGATCTCGAGGTCTTGAGTCAGGTTCAGCGCGGCGCGTACCTGCGCGGTCATGGTGACCGCGACGGCCTTCGGCCAGCCGAGCGCGCGGACGACCTCCTCGCCCTGACGCTTCATCTCGTCCTTCACCGGGCAGGCCGGCGTGGTCAGCTCGATGTCGAAGGCGACCTCGTCGCCCGAGATTTCGAGGTTCTTCACGAAGCCCAGGTCGACGATGTTGCGATGTAGATCGGGGTCGATGATGCCGCTCAGGGCCTTCAAGACCTCGCTGCGACGCTTGTCGTCGCCTCCCTTGTTGCTCATCCGGCGCTCTCCTTCCAGCGGGGCGGGGGTCGATTGGTGATCGCGGGACGAATAACACCGGATGCCGCCGCGATAAAGATCGGCTCCTCCGGGCTTGATTTACCGCGCTCCAGCCCTTCTAGTGCCCCGGGCGAAAGATTCGAGCCCGGATTGCATCCAGAGGCGAGGCCGAGCGAGAGATGTCATTTCGGTTGCAAGTCGTCGTGGGGAACAGGGAACTGGCCTCACGCGAGATCCGGTCCGGCGAGGAACTCGTCGTCGGCCGGGACTCCGGCTGCGATCTGGTGATCCCCGACCGGTCGGTCTCCCGGCGGCACTGCAAGGTCAAGGTCTCGGGCGACTCGGTCGAATTCGTCGATCTCGGCTCCGCGAACGGCCTCTTCGCCCACGGTCAGCTGGCCCAGCGGGTCATGCTCGGTGACGACGAGATCGTGAGCCTCGGGACGGCGAAGATCCGCGCCTCGCGGCAGATGAATCACACCGGGATGATCCCCATCACCGGCCTCTTCGAGGCGGTGA
>JBFIHP010000277.1:0-5089 GCA_041601735.1 Planctomycetota bacterium
CAGCAGCTCGCCGGCGCCATCGAGCACCTCCTTCACGAGCGCCGTCGGCGCGAGCTGGCCCGGGCGAGGAGCGCGGGCGTCACCGAGGAGAACTTCGCCGACATGGTCGAGCGCCTGCGGGCGGCGAAGCGCAGGAAGGGCGGCGAGGAGGGCGCCGATCCCGCGCCGGCGAAGAAGAAGCGGCCACCCCTGCGGGAGCCCCCGGCGGCGGAGTCGCCGCCGGACTCGGAACCGGCGGAACCCTGGGTGGTCGAAGAGGCTCCCGGACCGCCGGACGAGCCGGAAGACGACGAGCTGGATTACTTCTGAGCCGGCGTCGCAAGCCGAGAAATCTTGCGGCTTTGGGGATTTGTTCCTACAACGCCGATTGCCATGCAGCAACCGCGCCGAACCAGGCCAACCTGATCAGTCGAGAGGCCAGATGAAGGGACTCGAGTCCGAACTCCAGACGCTCATCGAGGGCGGGAAGAAGACGGGTTACGTCACCTATGACACGCTCAATCGCGTGCTCCCTCCCGACGTGATCTCGCCCGACAAGATCGAGAACATCCTGCTTCGGCTCGGCGACGAGGGCATCGACGTCATCGACGAGGAGGACGCCGAGGAGCGGCGCGCCAAGCGCCGGTCGAGCACCGACGGCGCGGAAGATGAATCCGACGACGGCGAGTCGGAGACCGCCGAACCCAGCGCGACCACCTCGACCTCCGAGAAGATCGACGATCCGGTCCGCATGTACCTGACGCAGATGGGCGAGATACCGCTCCTCACCCGCGATCAGGAGATCTCGCTCGCCAAGAAGATCGAACTCACGCGGAAGATGTTCCGCAAGAAGATCCTCGAGTGCGCCCTCGCGTCGAACGAGGCCGTGCAGATCTTCGAGGACGTTCAGCAGGGCAACCTCGCCTTCGACCGGACGCTGAAGGTCGGCGAGGTGGACAAGCAGGACATCTCGGACCGTCTCCCCGAGAACATCGCGACGGTGAAGAAGATCCTGGCGAAGAACCTCGGTGAATTCCGTGCCTGCCTCGAGGGCAAGGTCGCGAAGAAGGACATCTTCGACACCTCGGAGCGCATCCGCGCGCGCCGCAAGAAGGTCGTAGTCCTGCTCGAGGAACTCGGTCTCCAGATCAAGAAGGTCCGCCCGATGATGGGCCTGATCGAGGAGAAGTTCGCCGAGCTCAATCGGGTTCAGCGCGAGATCGACCAGCTCGACCCGGACGACAACGAGACCAGGAAGAAGCTCGAGCAGCGCTACTTCGATCTCCAGATCGAGATCGGCGAGTCGCGCCCCCACCTTGCCAATCGCCTCGACGTGATCCACGACCGCTTCCATCGCTACGAGGAGGCCAAGCGGGCCCTCTCCAGCGGCAACCTGCGGCTCGTCGTGTCGATCGCCAAGAAGTACCGGAATCGCGGGCTCACCTTCCTGGACCTGATCCAGGAGGGGAACACCGGCCTGATGAAGGCGGTGGAGAAGTACGAGTACCGGCGCGGTTACAAGTTCTCGACCTATGCGACCTGGTGGATCCGCCAGGCCATCACGCGCTCGATCGCCGACCAGGCCCGGACCATCCGTATCCCGGTCCACATGATCGAGACGATGAGCAAGCTCAGGAACGTCCACAAGCGCCTGGTCCAGCTCGAGGGCCGCGAGCCGACGATCGAGGAGATCGCCGAGGCCGCGGGCATCTCCCTCGAGGAGGCCAAGCGGGTCATGAACATCTCGAAGCACCCGATCTCGCTCGATCGTCCGGTCGGCGACTCGGAGGATTCCTACTTCGGCGAGTTCATCGAGGACGAGGGCGCCGAGTCGCCGGTCACCTCCGCCACGCACAAGATGCTGAAGGACCGCATCAAGGACATCCTTCAGACCCTGAACTACCGTGAGCGCGAGATCATCAAGCTCCGCTACGGCATCGGCGACGGTTACACCTACACCCTCGAGGAGGTGGGCCGCATCTTCAAGGTCACCCGCGAGCGCGTCCGTCAGATCGAGGCGAAGGCGGTGATGAAGCTGCAGCATCCCATCCGCTCGAGGAAGCTCGCCGGCTTCCTCGAGTCGAGCGGACTCTGAACGCGAGCCCGGACGCCTGTCCGGGCTCTTCTTCTTGGCGACCAGGAGGACAGCCTGATGAGCATCGAGACCGAAGGATCGGGAGAAGGGCGCAGCCTCGACCCGTCCTGCATCGCCGCCCTTGATCGCCTCGTCGTCGCCGACCGACAGATCGCCATGATGCGGAGCAACCTCGAGCGCCGCCCCAAGGAACTCGAGATGAAGCGCCGCGAGGTCGCGACTCAGGCCGCCGCCCTGAAGACGGCGCACGACACCGTCAAGGTCGCCCAGAAGAAGATCGACCAGAAGACCCTCGAGAGCGATGCCATCGCCACCGACGTCAAGAAGCTCGAGGGTCAGCTCTTCAGCCTGAAGTCGAACGACGACTTCAATGCCATGAAGACGCAGATCGCGCATCGCAAGGAGAAGGACGACCTGCTCCAGACCGAGATCCTCGAGCTGATGGAGGCCATCGAGGGCCTGAAGGCCGACGAGGAGCGCGAGAAGCAGAAGCTCGCGACGGTCGAAGCCTCGCTGGCCAAGGCCGAGGAGAAGGCCCGGGCCGAGATGGCGGCAGCCGAGGCCGAGGTCGAGGCCCAGGAGAAGGCGCGCGAGGCCCTGCTCGCCGAGCTGCCCCATGACGTTCGGACCCTCTACGACGTCGCCTTCGAGCGCCGCGGCAACGGTGTCGCGAGATTGGTCGATCAGGTCTGCAAGGGTTGCGACACCCAGGTCACCATGAACGTCATGGGCGCGGTGATGGGCGCGCGACTCGTCGTCTGTCCGCACTGCCAGCGCCTCATCATCCTGGGAAGCTGAGGGGCGCCGCGTGAATCGCTGGCTGGTCCGCAGGCTCCTCTATCCACTCCACGAGCGGTTGCGCGGCCGCAGCACCCATCGCTTCCTCGCCCGCTTCCGCGCCACCGAGACGCTCCCGCGCGCCGAGGTCGAGCGTCGCCAGGCCGAACGCCTGGGCGACCTCGTCCGTCACGCCGCCGCCGAGGTCCCGTTCTGGCGCGACGAGTTCGCGCGGCTCGGCCTCGACCCCGCCGCGATCTCGTCGCGCGAGTCCCTGGCGCGCCTGCCCTTCATGGACAAGGCACTGATTCGCGAGCGTCGCGAGGACCTCGTGGCCGCGAGTCATCGCGATCGGGTCTTTGAGCTGGCGACCGGCGGCTCCTCGGGCGTGCCGCTCCGCTTCCACACCGATCAGGAGCGCGAGAGCTCGCAGATGGCCGCCAAGGCGCGCGCGCGGGAGTGGTTCGGCATCCGCATCGGCGACCGCCAGATGGACCTCTGGGGCTCACCCATCGAGCTCGGCGCCAACGATCGTCTGCGGGTCCTGAAGGACCGCCTGCTCAACTTCCGGCTCCTCTCCGCCTTCGAGCTCTCCGACGACAAGATGGCGGGCTACCGGGCGGAGTTCGAGGCGCAGGGGACCGACTTCGTCTACGGCTACGCCAGCGTCCTCGCCCGCTACGCCCGTTTCCTCGCCGGGCGCGGCGAGAGCCTCGGCCATCTCCGGATGAAGGGCGCCATCGCGACGGCCGAGCTTCTCCTTCCGGAGGACGCCGAGGTCATCGCCCGCGTCTTCGGCTGCCCCGTCATCAACGAGTACGGCTGTCGCGACGGCGGCTACATCGCGCAGAGCTGCCCCGAGGGGCGCATGCACATCGCCGCCGACGCGGTGCTCGTCGAGATCGTCGATGACGAGGGTCGGGTCCTGCCCGCGGGCGAGGTGGGGGAGATCGTCGTGACCAACCTCTGGTCCTACGGCATGCCGCTCATCCGCTACCGGCTCGGCGATCGCGCGGCCCGCCTGGAAGACAGCTGTCCCTGCGGCCGCGGCCTGCCCCTGCTCGGCGAGCTCCAGGGCCGCAAGACCGACACCCTGTTCACGCCGGAGGGCAATCGGATCCACGGCCTGGGGGCGATGTACGTCCTCCGCGTGATGCCCGAGGTCGCGCAGTACCAGGTCGTCCAGGACGCGCTCGACCACCTCGAGGTCCTCGTCGTGCCGACGGAGGGCGCCGATCGACCGGCCGCGGAGGCGACGATCCGGGCCGGCCTCGCCCGGCTCATGGGGCCCGCCACTCGCATCGAGGTCAGCTTCGTCGAGGCCATCCCCCAGCTCGCCTCCGGCAAGCTTCGCGCCATCTGGAACAAGCTCGAGTCCTGATCTCGAGGGCCTCGACGAAACGGCTCTCGTGAGCCGGTCTCGAGCGACGTATCATCTCCTGCCGGCGAGCAGGACGGTCGCGGCACCTCGGTGTCGAGGAAAGTCCGGGCTCCACAGGGCAGGAAGGTGGGTAACGCCCACGGGCCGGAAGGCCACGGAAAGTGCAGCAGAGAGCAGACCGCCGATGGCGACCTTCGGGTCGCACAGGCAAGGGTGAAAGGGTGAGGTAAGAGCTCACCGCCGACCTGGTGACAGGGCGGGCACGGCAAACCCCTTCCGGAGAAAGACCAAATAGAGGAGGAGAGGTTTCGGCCTCGGGAAGCGGCCCGCTTCCCCGGACTCCAGGGTAGGTCGTTCGAGGCGTCGGGTAACCGGCGTCCCAGATAAATGACCGTCACCTCCCCCGAGGGACAGGACCCGGCTTACGGCTCGCCTGAAGCACGGGGCGCTGCGGGGGCAGCGCCCCTCCCTTTACTCCCTACGGTGCCAGGCACGTTCCGCCGCATTCCGCGGCAATTCGGTGCCACCCTCACCCCCTCACGAGCAGACGATTCACGCCGTCCTGGAGCGGCGAGCTTGCTCCAATCCGGGCACCTGCCTCGGCCGGAGTCGTCGGTCGTCCCGGAACGCCGGGCTCGCTCGGCCGTCGCGATCAGCCGGCTCGCCGAGGTTGCCGATGGGTCGTGCAGACCCAGCAGAGAGGCTCGGCGAACGAGCTGCCCGATTTTCGTGGGTCTCGAAGGCGATCGGCCTGCTTCGGGGCCACGGGGGGGAGAGCAAGCGCTCCCCGGCAGCCGGGCAGGCTTGGCGCTCCGACCCGGGCCAGTCCGGCGCCGATCGTCTCGCCCGAGCGGAGG
>JBFIHP010000278.1:0-5075 GCA_041601735.1 Planctomycetota bacterium
GACCGCATCGTCGGCGTCGGCGACGCCGGCGAGATAGCGACGCAGGACGGTCTCGATGGGAACGCGATACTCCGCCACCAGTTCACGCCAGGCCGGTTCGGATGGGCCGCCCTCGCCGCCGTCCTGCGTGCGGCCGATCATCGACCAGTGGGTCTCCGGCCAGTCGTCGTCCGCCTCCTCGCCGCTCATCGAACTCCTCTCCCTCACCGACTCCGTCACGCCGCGGTCATTGAAACCGATGCCGCCCCAGGACGCCAGAGCCCGGGGGAGGCGCCCCCGCGACGAGGTCTCTTCCGGACCGCGACAGCCTCGCCCGGGGACCCCGGTAGCGTCCGGGCTTTACCGCCCATGCGACGAACTCTATTGTCCTGAAGGCGGCGAGACGCCGCCTCAGGTCGAGAACAACGAGAGAGACATGACCACGGACCCGGAACTCCCCGAAGACGGACTGCCCGCGCAAATCGGCAGCTACCGTCTCGTCCGACGGCTCGGCAAGGGCGGTCAGGGCGCGGTCTACCTGGCCGAGGACCGGAAGCTGCGCCGGCAGGTCGCGCTCAAGCTCCTGCCGCCGAGCTTCGCGTCGTCCGCCGAGGCCCGCCTGCGCCTCGAAAGAGAGGCCGAAGCCGCGGCTCGGGTCAACCATGCCTGCGTCGCCAAGATCTTCGAGATCGGCGAGGACGGTCCCTACTTCTATCTGGCGATGGAATACGTCGAGGGTTCGACGCTCTCGACCTACATCCATCGATCCCGGGCGGCCGGGGCCGAACACGCTTCGATCAGCGGCGAGGCGGTGACGGAGACGGCTCTTGCCCGATCTGAATCCGATACGGAGCGGCGCGCCGCGTCCCGCTCGCAGCGCAGTTCCTCCGGTCGGGCGGCCCTGGACGGCCTCGTCGCCGCCATCGAGAGCTCCTGCCGCGGCCTGCAGGCCGCGCACGACTCCGGCCTCGTGCATCGCGACCTGAAGCCCGCGAACATCATGATCCGGCCGGACGGCAGCCCGGCGATCATCGACTTCGGTCTCGCTCACGACGACGACTCCGAGGGAGTGACCCTGACCCGGACGGGTCAGTTCCTCGGCACGCTGGCCTACATGTCGCCCGAGCAGATCAGGGGTGAGCGCGACGGCATCGACCGCCGGAGCGACGTCTACTCGATGGGCGTCACCCTCTTCGAGTGCTGCACGCTCCTGCGCCCCTTCGAGGGCGGTTCGCGTCACGAGCTGATCCAGGCGATCACGACCGAGGCCCCGCGGCGCCCCCGGAGCATCAACCCCCGCCTCACGAAGGACCTCGAGGCCATCATCCTGACCGCGCTCGATCGCGATCCCCGGCGACGCTACCAGAGCGCCGCCGAACTCGCCGACGACCTCGGTCGTTACCAACGCCGCGAACCGATCCGCGCCCGTCCGGTGGGACCGGTCGTCAGGAGCGCCCGCTGGGTCCGCCGCAACGCCCTCCTCTCGACCACGACCGGCGTCATCATCTTCGCCCTGGTCGGGATCGCCGTGGTCCTTTACCAGAGGAATCGCGACGTCACCGAAGCCCTGGAGGAGACCAGGCGGGAGCGCGCCGAGAAGGTCCTCGTCCTCGACGAGAACGCCCGGCTCGCCGACGAGAAGCGACTGGAAGCGGCGATCGTGGAGGCCGAGACCCTGGTGCCGCCGCGACCCGAGCTGATCGTGGAACTCGAGGACTGGCAGCGCGAGTACGGGCCCCTCGCCCGGCGCCTCGAGACCTACCGGAAGGATCTCGACGAGATCCGCGGACGGGCCCTCCCCTACAGCGAGGAGGAGAGGCGTCGCGACTTCGGCGTCGAACTGGCCGAGCTGGAGGGTTACGAGGTCGCGCTTCGCAGGCTCGAGGAGGAGCGGATCGAAAAGGGCGACCTGATCTTGCCCGCGCAACATGCGCAGCGTCGCGACGACACCTATCGCCGGATCGCCGAGCTCGAGACCGTCCTTGCAGGGCGCCGGAGCTGGCGCTTCGCGGCGGCCGCCGAACAGTTGAGCCATGATCTCCTTGCCCGACTCGTGGCGGGACTCGAGCACTTCGCCCACGACGAGACCGGGTGTATGAAGGTCGTCGAGCGACGCATCGCGGACTGCCGCGCGATCCATCGCGTGACGATCGAGAAGGCGGCCGAGGCCTGGTCGGCCTGCCGCGAACGGATCAGGACCGGTCACCGCTACTCCGGCCTCGACCTGGCGCCCCAGCTCGGACTCATCCCTCTCGGGCCGGACCCGGATTCAGGACTCGAGGAGTTCCTGCACTGGCTCACCCATGCCGGCCCGCTCCCTCGCCGCGACCCGACGACGGGCCGGTTCGAGATTCACGACGAGCTCGGCGTCGTCCTCGTCCTCGTCCCGGGCGGCAGCTTCCTCATGGGAGCCCAGCGCGACGACCGAAACGGACCGAACTACGACCCGAGGGCCTTCTCCGAGGAGGGGCCGCCCCATGAGGTCACCCTCGGAGCCTACTTCCTGTCCAAGTACGAGATGACCCAGGCCCAGTGGCTGCGCGCCTCCGGCGAGAATCCGAGTCAGCTTCATCCGGGGTTCAGGTCGAGGAAGTTCGGCACGATCCCCACGCTGAGACATCCCGTCGAGAGGATCTCCTGGCAGGACTGCCGGGCAGTCCTGCCGCGAGTCGATCTCGTCCTCCCCACCGAGGCCGAATGGGAACGCGCGGCCCGCGCCGACCGCACGGACCTGATCTTCGCCGGCACCTCCTCGATCGAGGATCTGAACCTCTATGGCAACATCACCGGATCGGAAGCGGTGGGCATCCTGGGCGGGAACATGGCTCAACGCGGCCACCGGGACGATTTCGTCATCCATGCACCGGTGGGCTCCCTCCTGCCCAACGACTTCGGCTTCCACGACATGACCGGCAACCTCTGGGAATTCTGCCTCGACGGGTCGAGCGACAGCTACCGGGAGATTCCCGATGGGCGCGGTCTCCGCGACGAGCCCACGCTCTCGGCCAACCGTCGCATCCGCGGCGGCGCCTTCCTCGGCGATGCCCTCCGTGCGCGACTGGCCTTCCGCTTCTACCGCAGCCCCGGCGAGGCCGGCAACGCGCAGGGCGTCCGGCCTGCCCGCTTGATCCAGGACTGACGATCGGAATCCAGCCGCGCGCCCGACCCCTGATGCGCCGGCGCGATCGGCCGGAAATGCCGCTCCGGCGAAGCCGGGATCAGGCCCGGTCGGAGGCGAGGCAGGCGCTGCAGTGGCCGCAGGGAGCGGGACGCCGCTCGCCGAAGTGCTCGCCCAGGCGGTTGACGATGCAGCCCTCGCCGAGGAAGAGGGCCACCAGATCGTCGAGTCGCCGGAGCTCGCGCTCCTCGCGGGCCAGGAGCCGGCCGTGGAGCTCGGCGGCGAGGGCCTCGGCGTCGTCCGGGCGTCGCAGGACGCGATAACGATGCCGCACGTCCTTGCCCTCGAGCCGGAAGAAGCCGCGATCGGCGAGTTCGTCCAGGAGCGCGATGACCTGACGACGATCGACACCGAGGCCCGCGGCCACCACGGCGGCATCGAGGGTGAACCAGGTCCGCCCCTTCTTCGCCTGCCTGAAGACCGCCCTGAGGAACTCGCGCCGCTCTGCGGGGTAGGCGGCCAGGATCTCGTCGGAGCCGGTCTCCGGGACGAAGCGGAAACTCGAGTAGATCGGCGTCCCGCCGGCGAAGAAGCCGTCGAGTTCGAGGTAGACCAGCAGCGTGCGCAGGACCAGCGGCCGGATGTCGCAGGCGCGCGCGATCGAATACAGACCCAGTTCGAGTTCGTCGTCGCCCTCCAGGGTCTCGGCCACGAAGCGACGCACCGCATCCCTCGCGGGCGTGTCCCCGAGCGCGAAGTTCCGGAGCGTCTCGAGATCGTCCGGGCAGTAGAAGGTGACGCAGCGCGCCGGCAGGTCGTCGCGACCCGCGCGCCCCACCTCCTGTGAGTAGGCCTCGAGGCTCTTGGACAGGTTGTAGTGATGGACGTAACGGATGTCGGGCTTGTCGATGCCCATGCCGAAGGCGATGGTCGCGACGACGATGCCGTCGGGAGACGAGAGGAACCAGTCCTGCGTGGCGCTCCGGACTCCTGAGTCCATGCCGGCGTGATAGGGGCGCGCGTCGCGACCGCTCGCCGCCAGCTTGCCCGCGAGTTCCACGGCCGCCTTCTGGATGGATACGTAGACGATGGTCGGGCCGGGCGGGTGGGCCTCGAGTTCCGCGAGGAGGTCGGCGTCACGTTGCTCCGGGTCGGTCCGGCAGACGTGGAGCGCGAGGTTCTCGCGATGGAATCCGGTCCGGACGGCGCAGGCGGGATCGATCCCGAACAGGCGACACATCTCGTCGAGCACGACCGGCGTGGCCGTCGCGGTGAGGGCGAAGATCCGCTCGGCGCCGGCGGCGCGCGCGAATTCGGCCAGCTTCAGGTAGTCGGGGCGGAAGTTGTGGCCCCACTCCGAGATGCAATGCGCCTCGTCAACCGCGAAGAGCGCGATCTTCTGCCTCATCACGAACTCGCGGAAACGCTCGTTGTTGAAGCGCTCGGGCGAGACGTAGACGAGCCGCACGCGACCGGATCGGATGCCGTCCATCGCGGCTCGATAGGCCGTCGCGTCGAGCGAGGAGTCGAGTCGCTCGGCCGCGATGCCGCGCTGCTCCAGCGCATCGATCTGGTCCTTCATGAGGGCGATCAGCGGCGAGACGACGACCGTCAGACCCTCGAGGTGAAGGGCGGGGAGCTGGTAGCAGAGCGACTTCCCTCCCCCGGTGGGAAACACCGCTGCGGTCGATCGCCCCTCCAGGAGGTGCCCGATGACCTCCGCCTGGCCGGGCCGGAAGGCGTCGAATCCGAAGCGCTCCTTCAGCGTCTGCCGGACCTCGCTCGCGATCCCGTCCGATGAACCCGTCATCTTCTCGTCTCCTCGCCCGCCCGCATGGAGGTCGATCGCGGCGGCCGTTCGGCGCGGAAAATCGGGGCCGGCATCGACACCTCGCCTGAGTGCCGGCCCGAGGAGGGTCACGGCCGGTCGGCCGCGAAACCGAGATGATCGGGATCTCTCCGCCTGCCCGCGCGATCA
>JBFIHP010000279.1:0-5054 GCA_041601735.1 Planctomycetota bacterium
CAGCCGCCCGAGGCGCTCGAACGCCTGAATGACCCGGCCGCGCGCGTCGAGATCCTGAAGTCGCTGGTCGCCCAGCGGGTGATGGAACGGAAGGCCAGGAAGCTCGGGCTCGAAGACGATCCGAAGGTCAGGCTCGCCGTGGACCTCGCCGCCCGCGAGATCCTGGTGCGCAAGCTGGTCGCCGACGAGCTGCGCGAGGGCGTCGAGATCGAGCCCGACGACGTCCGCCTCTACTACCAGGCGAACGCCGCGCGCTTCCGCGAGCCCTCGCGCTTCCGGCTGGCGCAGATCCTCGCCGACGACCTCGATCACGAGGCCCGTATCCGGAAGGCTCTCGAGACCGAGAGCTTCGAGGAGGTCGCGCAGCGCGAGAGTCGCGATGCGAAGACCGCCGCCGCGGGCGGTGTGCTCGAGGGCGACATCCTGATCGGCAAGAGCCATCCCCAGCTCGGCGACACCCGCAGACTCGGGCAGCTGCTCGGCGAGACGGCGCCCGGCGAGCTGGCCCCCGAGGCCCTGAAGACCACCAGGGGTCGTCACGTCCTGAAGGTCCTGGAGCGCCGGGACGGCGCGCCGATCCCCTTCGAGGATGCGCAGGAGCAGGCCGCCCGCATGCTGAGGGCCGAGCGCGAGCAGCTCCTCCTGCAGGAGATGATGAAGAAGGCGCTCGAGGAGAGCGACGTCGAGGTCCACGAGGATCGACTGGACGGATGAACAAGACCACCGCCATCGTCCTGCTCGCCCTGAGCCTCATCGCCCTCGCCGGCTGCGGCGACGGGGAGGCCGAGAAGCAGGACTCCGCGACCGGGTCGCGGTCGGCGGAGGAGCGCCGCGGCGAGGACGTCCTCGTCAGCGCCTCGGTGAACTCGCCCAGCGTGGACATCGGCGCGCGGGTGATCTACCGGGTCGAGGTGCGCTTCCGCGGCGAGGTCGAGGTGGACTGGCCGCCGATCCTGGACGGCCTCGACCATCAGATCGTCTACGACACCGGCATCTGGACCGAAGGAGATCGCATCGGCAGCTACCGGGTGCGCAGCCTCGAGACCGTGCTCGATCCCGGCATCGGCCCGGTGCTGACCATCGCGCCGACGAGCATCCGCTGGCGCAGGACCGGCGAGGAGCGCTGGCACGAGGCGCGGACCGACGCGATCACCGTCGAGGTGACCAGCGTGGCCGAGGGCGCGCCGGACTTCCAGGAGCCCCTCGACTTCTTCGATCTCCCCGATCCTCCGGTCGCCGCGCAGGAGAACAACCGCCGCGCGGTCTTCGCGATCCTCGGCGGCGGGCTCCTGCTCATGGCGGTCGTCTTCTTCGTCCTCTTCCGCAAGAAGAAGATGCGCGCGATCGTGCCGCCGACCCCGGAGGAGGTCGCGCTCGCCGAGCTCGATCGTCTGGATGAACTGGGCCTGCTCGAGCCCGCGCGGGTTCGCGAGCTCTACTACCGCCTCGCCGCGATCCTGCGCCGCTACGTCGAGGGTCGCTTCGGGATCGAGGCGCCCGAGCAGACCACCGAGGAATTCCTCGCCGGCCTGCGCAGCGGCACCGGTTCGACGATGCTGCCCGACGATCGCAAGGCGGCGCTCGAGGGCTTCATGCGCGTGGCCGACCTCGTGCGCTACGCGCGGCACGAACCGCCGCACGACGAGGTCAGGGGCGCGGTGATCATGCTGCGCGACTTCGTCGAGTCGAGCCGCCCCGCGCGCGGCGCGGAGACTCCCGAGAAGGAGGAGGTCGTCCATGCGCTTTGAGAACCCCTGGTTCTTCGCCGCGCTGGCCCTGATCGTCCTCGGTCTCGTCGCGCGAAGCCTCATGACGCAGGCCGGATTCTTCCAGCGGCCGGCGCTGCTCTTCTCCAACGTCGCGGCCTTCCTGGGCCAGCCCGCCACCTGGCGATTGCGCGCCGGGCGCCTGCCGGGTCTGCTCCGGCTCCTCGCCTGCATCTGCATCGTCGTCGGCCTCGCCCGGCCCCAGGTCGGCCGCAAGGAGACGCTCGTGCGCAGCGAGGGGATCGACATCGTCCTCGCGACCGACACCTCGGGCTCGATGATGGCCGAGGACTTCGGCGGCTCCCGGACCCGGCTCGAACACGTCGCCGAGGTGGCGCGCGAGTTCATCGAGAAGCGCATCGACGACCGCCTCGGCATCGTGACCTTCGGCCAGTACGCCTACACCCGCTGCCCCATGACCCTCGACGTCGAGCTGGTCTCGAGCTTCATGGAGCGCACGATGAAGGACTGGCTGCGCGCGCTCGACTCCTATCAGAGGAAGACGGCGGGCCTGATCGACGAGCCCCTCACGCCGCGGGAACGCGACCTCGAGGGCACGGCGATCGGCGACGGCCTGCTGACGGCGGTGGCCCGCCTCGAGGAATCGAAGGCCAAGAGCAAGGTCGTCATCCTGCTCTCCGACGGCGCGCAGACGGCGGGCGAGGCCAGCCCCGAAGATGCCGCCCAGCTCGCGAAGCGATTCGGCGTGAAGGTCTACACCGTCGGAGCGGGCTCCAATCGGCCTTCGGCCGTCACGGTCTACGACCGCCTCGGCAACAAGCGGAAGGACCTCCAGCGCTTCGAGATCGACGAGAAGACCCTGCAGCGGATCGCCGAGATCACCGGCGGCCGCTACTTCCACGCCGGCGACCGCGACGGCCTCGAGAAGGTCTACGACGAGATCGACCGGCTCGAGAAGACCGAGATCACCAGTCGCGACTTCCGCGAGTGGGACGAACGTTTCCAGATCTTCGTCTGGGCGGCCCTGGCCCTGCTCGCCCTCGAGGCCCTGCTCGGCGCCACCGCCCTGAGGAGACTGCCGTGAGCGCTCTCTTCGCCAACGACGAACTCGCGTTCCTGGTGATCCTGCCGATCGCCTATCTCGTTCTCCAGTTCTGGAACGAAGGCCGGCGTCGAGCCCTCCTCGAAGACCTCCTCACGCGGCGCTTGCTCGACGCCATGGTGGTGGGCAAGAGCCCGGCCCGGCGCAGACTGAAGGCGATCCTGCGCGCGCTGGCCCTGCTGGCCCTCGTGCTCGCCGTCATGCGACCGCAGTGGGGGACGCGGACGGTGGACGTCCGCAGGCGGGGCATCGATCTGGTCTTCGTGGTCGATACCTCGAAGAGCATGCTCGCCCGCGACGTGCAGCCGAGCCGGATGAAGCGGGTCAAGCAGGAGCTGGGCTGGTTCGTCACCAACGCGCTCGAGGAGGACCGCATCGCGCTGGTCGCATTCGCGGGAACGGCGCGCGCGCTCTGCCCCCTGACCCTCGACCGGCCGGCCTTCGACATCTTCCTCGGCGACCTCGACGTGGGCGTCATCCCCGAGGGCGGCACCGACCTCGATGCCGCGATCCGCGAGGCGCTCGCGACCTTCGACGACGATCAGCGCAACCACAAGGCCGTGCTGATCTTCTCGGACGGCGAGGCCCATGCCGGTGTGCCCGAGAAGGCGGTCGAGCGCGCCAACGCCATGGGCGTGCGACTCTACTGCGTGGGCGTCGGCTACGAGGACGGCGTCCGGATCCCGATCATCGACGCCGATGGCAACGAGACCTTTCTTCGCGACGGCGAGGGGAACATCGTCACGACCCGCATCGAGGATCGTATCCTGAAGTCGGTGGCCCAGCTCTCCATCGACGGGGCCTACGTCAACCTGACCCTCGGTCGGAACAACCTCGAGAAGATCTACTTCGACAACGTGAAGAGCATCGAAGAACGCGAACTCGGCGCGGCTCGCAGCGAGCGGCAGATCGATCGCTTCGCCTGGTTTCTGGGCGCGGCCCTGGCTCTGCTCGCTCTCGACTTCCTCGTTGCCGAGGGTCGGCCGCGCAGCGAAAGGGGAGGGCGCGGCGCATGAGAACCGGGCTCGTCACGACGATCATCTGCTTCCTCGCCCTCGCGCCCTGTCTGCGCGCCGAGGAGGACGAGGGCCTGAAGCTGCTGCGCCAGGGCATCGAGCGGCTCGAGCGCGGCGACTACGAGGGCGCGCTCGCGAAGTTCCGCGACGCGCAGATCGAGCGCCCCGAGTCGAAGGAGATCCACTTCAACGTCGGCATGACCCTCTACAAGCTCGAGCGCTTCGCCGAGGCGCGCACCGCCTTCGAGGCGGCCGGCCGGGCCTCCGATCCGGTCATCGAACGGAAGACCCTATTCCACGTCGGCAACTGCTACGTCAAGGAGGGCAAGTACCAGGAGGCCCTCGACGCCTACAACCGTGCCATCGCCCTCGACGCGGACTACGAGGCGGCGAAGCAGAACCGCGAGTGGGTCGTGCGCAAGATGAAGGAGCTGGCGCGCAAGCAGAAGGAGCAGGAGGAGAAGCAGAAGGAGGAGCGCCGCATCATCGAGAAGCTCCAGGAGATCATCCAGGAGCAGTCGGCGCTGCACGGGAGCCTGCGCTTCACGATGCGCGAGATCGGCCGCGGTTTCGGGCCCTCGCGGGTCAAGGAGCTGGGCGGCGCCTTCGACGGCGAGGTCCCGGCCGAATTCCGGAATGCCCTGCGCGCGCAGCTGGGCATGGAGCCCGCCGACGAGGAGGTCGATGCCTTCCTGGTGCAGGTGCTGGAGCAGACCGAGCCGGAGCAGTCGGCCCTGCTCGAGAAGCTGCGCGCCCTCATCGTCGAGGCCGCGGAGAAGCTGGAGGCGGGCGGCGCGCAGCCGGGCGGTCCCCAGGGCGGCGATCCCGAGGTCGCGAAGCTCCAGAAGGCGATGCCGCACCTGGAGACGGCCGAGCTCGCCATGGAACGCGCGAGCCGCGCCGCCGGCGAGGAGCTGGATGCGGTGGGCCTGCACGCCGGTCAGGAGGCCGCGCTCGAGGCGCTCTTCCGCGCCCTGAACGAGCTGCTCGACGAGCTGAGCCGGCTCATCAAGGACCAGGCGATGCTCCTGAAGGAGGGCTACGAGTTCGCGCGTCTGCTCGAAGACGAGCAGGTCGAGAACCGCCCCGACCCCGCGACCCTCCGCGATCGTTGCGTCGAGGACGCGCAGGGCCAGAAGGGACTCCGCGATCGCACGGAGGCCCTGGCGAAGGCCTTCGAGGGCCAGATCGAACAGCTGCGCGAGGCCG
>JBFIHP010000280.1:0-5052 GCA_041601735.1 Planctomycetota bacterium
GTCCTCTCCGCCGAGCGCTTTCGACGGTATTCGGCGAGCCGTTCGCGCTCAGCGGGACGTCGAGTCGCCATCGCCACGTCCCGGGCCTCGCGGGCCCCCGCGGGCTGCCCTTTCTTCGTCCTCAGTCCGGTCCTCGAACTCCGCCGGTTCCGGTCTCGAGGTAGCCCTCGGCCGCGAGCAGTCTGAGGCAGTCCGGATCGAGGCCCATCGGCGCCCGGAAGGAGCGGGCCTCGAAGCGCTCCATGACGGCGAGCGCTTCCCAGGCGGCGCAGCGTCCCGCGAAGGCCACCTCATCGACCGGGCCGAAGGGCAACTCGAGCGCGCGGGCCTTCTCGCCGCCAAGGACGAGCAGGGAGTGACCGTCCAGTTCGAGCCGCAGCGCGACGACGAGGCCGGCCACTCTCGCCGTCTCGACCCGGGGCTCGTCCTCGTCATCGCGGAAGTAGATCAGCCGCCCCTCGGGCCGTCGCGTGCTCACCCGGTGCTCGCGGCCGCCGGCGCGGACGATCAGCGCCTGCTCCGAACGCCGCGGCTGGAGCTCGAGACCCCGGTCGAGCGCCGTCCAGGCGATCATCGCCAGAAAGCCCGACCAGGCGATCAACCGGGCCGCGGCGGGGCGGCGGCGGAGCTGCCGGAGCAGGGCTGCCAGGGCCAGCGCGGTCCAGGCCAGGCAGGCTCCGGCTGTCCCCGTCTCCCCGGGCTCGAGCAGCGCGCCGGGCAGGTCGCCGAAGAGGGCGAGGGTCTGCTCCAGGGCCTGGGTAAGCCAGCGAAGCGGCGCCGCGGGCAGGGGCGCGAGCAAGGCGAGGGCGCCGAGCGGGAGCAGAGCGGCCACCAGCGGCAGCAGCACGAGGCTCGCCGGGATGGTCGCCGGCGCGCAGGCGCCCTGGTGGAGGAGGGCCAGGGGCGCGGTCGCGAGGAAGGCCGCCTCGCTCATGCGCAGCGTGGTCGCGGCCGCGCGCATGCGGCTCCGTCCGCGCTTGCGGGCCAGGAAGCGTTGGAGCGTGGTCTGCTCGTCGCGCGGCGGCAGCGCGAGCGCCAGGATGCCGGCCACGGCCGTGAACGAGAACGAGAACGAGGGATCGCGCACGAGGTCGGGGCTCGCGATCAGGGCGAGGGCGGCCAGCGCCGCGAGCAGGCGGAGCGGTCGCGTGGGCCGGCCCATCAGGTCGGCGAGCGCGAGCAGGCCGAGCAGCGCGAAGGCGCGCATCACCGGCGGCTTGCCGCCGCAGATCAAGGCGTAGGCGAGCGCGCCCGGGAGGACCAGGAGGGACCGCCCGCGGCGACCGAAGCCGAGGATCGCGGCCGCGTGCCCGAGGAGCGCGGCGAGCAGCCCCACGTGCAGACCGCTCACCACGAAGAAGTGCCCCGTCCCGCTGCGGCGCAGGAGCTCGCGGCGCTCCTCATCGACCAGACCCTCGCCGAGGACGAGAGCCGCGAGCCAGGGCAGGGCCTCGGGCGCGAGGTTGGCCTCGAGCCTCTCGTGGAGCCGGCGCCTGAGCCGCCAGGCAGCTCCCTCGAGGTCGTCCTCCGCAGCCGCGACCCGCGGCAGGCCGCGCAGGCGCCAGAGCCCTCCCGGCCTGGTCTCGAGCAGGCCCGCGACCGCGATCCGGCTCCCCGCCGGCGGGGTCTCGCTGTCCGGCGGGAGATCGAGGAGGGCGCGCTCCTCGAAGACGATGTCGCCGTCCACGATCGTGACCTCGTCGAGCAGGAGCCGCGCGGGCCCGGTCGGTCCCGGCGGGAAGCCCCTGCGCACCCGGGCCCGGAACTCGCCGATGAGCGTGGTCTCGATCGGCGGCATCGCGGGCGCGGCCGAGAGCGCGGCGAGGGCGCCGATCTGGGCGAGCAGCGCGCCGAGCGCGCGTCCCGTCGCGTCCCGACCCGGCGCGAGGAGGGCGGGGAGGAAGAGGACGGGGATCGGAGCCGCGAGGAGCGCCCAGGCCGCGGCCTCCTCGCGCATGAGGAGCGCGACGAAGAAGCCCGCGAGCATGGCGCCGCCGCTTCTCTCGATCAGTCCCGACAAATCAGGGCCTCCCCACCGCGCCGCAGGAGCGCAACTCATGGAGCGCGGGGCTTGCCTGGCTGTTCGGGAGAGCAAGCTCTCCGGAACTGCCGAGCGAGCCCGGCGATCCCTGGCGCAAGCTCGATTCCCCGGTGCTCCCCGGTGGAAGGTCGAAGATCCGCGCGGGAGGTGACGCGGAATCCCGGGGATTGCGGCATGATGCCGGCATGAACGACGAGATCGAGAGAGACGATGCGCCTCCGGTGCTGGTCGCCGCCGTCACGCCGCGGCGCGCGGGGCGTTTCGATCGCACGGGTTTCGAGAGCAACCTGCGGACCTACCGGGCGGCAGGACTCCAGGGCGTCCTCTGCGGCGGCAGTACCGGCCGCGGTGACGCACTCGACACCGCGGACCTGATCGCGCAGCTGACCCTGGTCCGCGCGCAGGCGCCGGGCCTGGAGATCATGGCGGGGATGGGCGCCCGGCCGCGGACCGCAGACGAGCTGGGGTCCTACATCGAGCTCGCGGAGCGCCACGCCGATTCGCTGCTCGTGCCGCCGCCCGAGGACGATGCGGAGGTGCTGCCCTTCTACGAGGCCCTGGTCGGTCTCTCGGAGCTGCCGCTCTACGTCTATCAGCCGCCGGGCCGGAAGGACGCGCCCTTCCCGACCGCGCTGGCAACGGAACTCGCGAGCCTGGACGGTCTGGCCGGGGTGAAGGACAGCACCGGGCACGAGGAGCTTATCGCGGCCTGGCGCGCCGGCAGGCCGGGTTTCCGCCTCCTCCTCGGCAACCTCGATCTCTTCGCGCGGCGCGCGGCCGATGTCGATGGGGCGATCCTCGCCTTCGCCAACCTCCGGCCCGGATTCTGCCTCGGACTGGCGCGCGGCCGGACCGAGGCGGAGGAGATCGTCGGCGTCGAGCACAAACTCGTCCAGGCGCTCGGCCTGGAGGCCCTCGAGAAGCTGATGGATATCCGCGGTCTCCGCGGGGACGATCTGCCGGACTGAGCTCAGGCGATGCGACTGCCGTCCGGCACCCGGCGATCGGGCGCGAGGAGGACGACGCCGCCCGCCGGCGTGGCGCCGAGGACCAGCACCTCGCTCTTCACCCCCGCGATGCGCACCGGCGGGAAGTTCAGGACGGCGACGATCTGGCGGCCGACCAGCTCGTCGGCCCGGTAGAGATCCGTGATCTGCGCCGAACTCATGCGCATGCCGAGCTCGGGACCGAAGTCGATCTCGAGCACGTAGGCGGGTACGCGGGCCTTCGCGTTCGGGCGCGCCGCCTTGATCGTGCCGACCCGCATCTCGACGCGCAGGAATTCGTCTCGTCCGAGGGGCTCGCTCACGACCTCGGCTCCTCGGCATCGCCTTCGCCCTTGGCCTCGCCATTGCCGTTGCTGGGCCCCGGCGCCTCTTCGCCCTCGGCGGTCTCCTCGGCCGGGCTCGCGCCGGGCTTCGGCTGCAGGCGGTCGATCGGCAGGGTCATGCAGACCGTCGTCCCCTTGCCCTCCTCGCTCTCGATCGAGACCTTGCCGCCGTAACCCTCGATGGTCTTCTTGCAGATCGCGAGGCCGAGGCCCGTGCCGGCGCTGCGGGTGGTGAAGTAGGGTTCGAAGAGGCGCTCCGTCATCTCCTCGGCGATGCCGCGGCCGGTGTCCTTCACCCGGATGTCGAGCATGCGGCCCTTCTCGGTCTCGAGCAGGAAGAGGCTCACGCTGAGCAGACCGCCGTCGGGCATGGCCTCGAAGGCATTGTTGAAGACGTTGAAGAAGACCCGACGGATCTCGTCCTCGTCGACGAGGATCTCGAGCTCGCCGTCGATGAAGGACTCGAGCCGGATCTCGACGCCCGAGGTCTCGCGATTGTCGTAGATGCGCACGCAGTCGCGAGCGAGCTCGACGATCCTGCAGGGCTTCGGGTTGCGCTTCGGGAAGGCCGCGAAGTTCGAGAAGTCGGAGGCGATCTTCCGGAGCGATTCGGCCTGGCCGACGATGTTGCGGACGGAGTCCTTCAGGATGGTCTCGAGATCGGGGTGCTCGTCGTCGAAGGCGCGCTCGACCAGCTGGGCCGAGAGCTTGATCGGGGTCAGCGGGTTCTTGATCTCGTGGGCGACCTGGCGCGCCATCTCGCGCCAGGCGGCGGTCTTCTCGGCCTGGATGAGCCGCTTGTTCGAGGCCTTCAGGTCCTCCGCCATCTTGTTGAAGGAGTCGCCGAGCAGGCCGATCTCGTCGCTCGACGCCGTCTCGACCCGAGCGTCGAGGTTGCCGCGGGCGATCTCGTTGGTCTGCCGGATGAGGTGCGAGATCGGCCGGGTGATCCGCCGCGAGGTGATCGCGATGAAGATGACGATGAAGCCCGAGATGATCAGGCCGATCACGAGCATGAGATCGCGCATCTGTCGGGTCGCATCGAGGTAGTCGGCCTCGTTGATGCCGAAGCCGAGCTGCCAGCCGGTCGTGGCCACCGGGGCGAAGCCGGCGACCTTGTCCTCGCGGTAGGTGTAGTAGTGGTGGCCCATGCGGCGCGGACTGGTCTCGATCGCCCGTCTGAGCTCGGTCTGGCCGTGATCGTGCACCAGGCTCGTGCCGTAGAGTTGGAGATAGCGGTGGGCGATGACCGTGTCGAAATCGCGACCGAACAGGAAGGTGTAGCCCGAGCGGTATTGCTCGTGCTGCTCCTGGAACTCCGAGTTGATGTTGTCGAGGAAGGCCTGCACCGCGGTCCAGCTGAAGAAGGCGACGAGGATCGCCTGCGGTCCGAAGGAGCCCGCCAGGTCGTCGGGCTGGTGGATGCCGCGCGTGAAGCCGAAGGAGTAGGCCTCGGCGTTCTTCTGGCGCTCCGCGTCCGGCTGGTCCGGCCGGTCGTCGATGAACTCCGGGTAGCCGTACTGCTCCTGGACCAGCGGCTCGATGTTCCAGTCGATGAGCTCGGGCGTGCCCTCGCGGGCGTCGAACCACCAGGATCGATCCACGAGGTCGCGTCGGCCTTCGAGCGGGTTCGAGTTCTCGTCGCTCCAGAGCGGCCGCGGCCCGTTGCCGGGCCCGGCGA
>JBFIHP010000281.1:0-5045 GCA_041601735.1 Planctomycetota bacterium
CGGCAGACACCGCCCCCGCGAATCGAGAACCTCCCGGAACTCGACGCGACCGCCTCGCCCGGCGGCAGCGACACGCGCAGCCGCACCCTCGCGCTCTACGCGCGACTCCAGCGCCGGCTGGCGCGCCGCGGTCGCCAGCGCCGCCCCGCCGAGACGCCGCGACGCCATGCCGCACGTCTTGCGAGGGAACACGACGACCCGCCGCCGCGTCTCGCCGACTTCGCGGAACTCCTCGACGCCGTCCTCTACGGCCGCAAGGTGCCGGAAGAGCACGAAGTCCGCTCCTTCGAGGACGACATCCGCGACGATTGAGGGCCTCCAGGGCGGGATTTGATGGCTTTCGCCGCGGGCCGCGACTAATCTGGACTCATCACCCCGAGCCGGGCGCCCCGGGCCCGGCGCTTGCGGTTCCCGAGAGCCTCGGGAGCCGGAACTGGAGGCTCCGATGCTGTTCGAAACCTTTCTCATGACGCTCGTGCTCGCGAATCCCGGCATCGCCGTTCAGGAGGAGGACGAGAAGCCCAAGCCCAAGTGGCTCCCGCCCGAGATCGAGCGCGCGGCCGACGTCGAGGACCTCGCGGCGAAAGAGGCGATCAAGGTCTTCACCAAGGCCTTTGGCGCCGCCTCCGAGATCACGGACAAGAAGTACGCGATGGACGATCTCGCCAAGAGCCGGCACAGGAAGATCGCCACCGTCTTCGAGAAGATCCTCCTGCGCGATCGCGAGGGCGCCCTCCGCTGCCACGCGGCCCGCTGCCTCGCGAAACTGGGCATGCCCGAGTCGGAATCGAGCCTCATCAAGGCCTTCACGGCGCGCATCAACCGCGACGACGACGACGTCCTCGAGGCCGTGGGCATCGCCCTCGGCCAGACCGGCAAGAAGTCGCTCTACAGCAAGTTCGGGCGTAAGTTCGAAGAGGTCGGCAAGGGCGGCAAGAGCGGCATGGCGCTCCTCTTCGGCTACCGGCAGGACGAGGACGCCTTGCGCCTCCTCTCGCAGTGGCTCGACGAGCCCCGCCCGACCAACGTGGATTCGCCGAGCAACCCGCCGGCCTCCTACTGGAAGCAGCGCTTCGCCGAATACCACTACGTCCGCGACGAGGTGGTCTGGGCGATCTGGCGGATCACCGGCGAGCTGATCCAGAGCGAGGACGAGTTCCGCGAGTGGGAGAAGAAGAAGAAGGAAGAGGAGAAGAACGAGCGTCGCGGCATGAGGCGCCGCCGGGGTTGATCGCCCGGATCGCCGGCGCGACGGATCGCGCGGCGCGCAAGGCGCTCCTGAAGGAGATCGGCAATCGCCCCGATCTCGAGACCGCGCGCGCCCTGGCCGGCTGGCTGGGCGACCCCAGCCCCCGCGTCTCCAGCCGCGTCCTCGCCATCCTCGCCCACCACCGCCTCGACGATCTCTTCGCCGCCCGCGTCGAGGGGATCGATCGGGCCCGCGCCGAGCATCTGCGGGGGAGCTACCGTCGCCTCCGCGAGGCCCGCGACCGGACCTGAACGGACTCCGACCTCGGCGCAACCTCGATTCTCGCGGCGACTCGATGGCGCTCCTGCACGAGGGGCGCCGGCCGGACCGGCCGGCATTCCCTCTCATCGTCGTCCGAAGGCCGCTCGGTCGGGGCGGCGCTCCTGAAGCGCTCCATGCCGCGAGCTTCCCCGAAGGCGGCCCTTGAAGCGCCGCCCGATGCGGGCATCATCAGGTCTCGTCGCGAGCCGCCGCCCAGGTCGAGAATCAGCATGCCCAGGACCGCCAGCCTCCTCATCGCCCTCCTCCTCGCGCTCTCCCTCCGGCAGACCACGGAGCCGGCGACCGATCCGGGCCTCGATGCGACCCTCTGGGTGCAGACCGCCGCCGAGTGGCGCGGCCTCGCCCGTCAGACCTGGAACGGAGCCGCCGATCGGCTCGACGGGCTCCTCGAGGAGAGCATGGCCGTCGCCGCGCTCGAACAGGCGGCCGACGGCGAGGCCTGGGCACGACCCCCGGCGATAATCGTCGACATCGACGAGACCGTGCTGGACAACTCGCCCTATCAGGCGCGCCTGATCCTCGCGGGCGCCGACTACGACGAGGAGAGCTGGGATGCCTGGGTCGAGGAGCGGCGCGCGGCGCCGGTCCCCGGCGCGCTGGCCTTCCTCAGCAAGGCCGCCGCTCGAGGTGTCACGATCTTCTACGTCACCAACCGCAAGGCCCATCTCGAAGAGGCGACCCGCGCCAATCTCCTGGCCTTCGGTTTTCCTCTCGCCACGGAACACGACTGCGTGCTGATGCGCGGCGAGCGGGAGGACTGGGGCAAGGACAAGGGCTCGCGGCGCGCCTTCGTCGCCAAGGGACATCGCATCGTGATGCTCGTGGGCGACGACCTCGGCGACTTCATCTCCTCGGCCCGCAGCGATCTCGTGACCCGGGGCGCGATGATCCAGGAACTCGGTGATCGCTGGGGACGGAGCTGGTTTCTGCTGCCCAATCCCTGCTACGGCTCCTGGAAGGAGGCCCTGACCGCCTTCCGCGGCGATCTCGGCCCCGAAGCGAGCTCGGAACTGCTGCTGCGTCAGCTCGACCCGCGGCAGGACTGAAGCCTCGACATGACCGAACAGCTCGGCAACGGGGCGGCGATCGTCTCCTGCTTCCTCTGGGCCTTCTCCATCCTGATGTTTCAGCCGCTGCTCAAGCGGCATGGAGCGCCCGGCTGCAACCTCTTCAAGTCCTGCCTCGCCGGCGCGCTGTTCACGGTGACCTCGGCGATCCTCCTCGTGCTCGACCGCGCGGAGCTTCCCGGTGTCGGCAACTCGGTGATGCTGCTGCTCTCCGGCTTCGTGGGCATGGCGGTCGGCGACTTCGCCTTCTTCGCCGCGATCGTGCGTATCGGCGCCCGCCAGGCGACGCTCATCCACGCGACCTCACCCGTCTTCCTGCTGGTCTTCTCGATCTTCAACCCCGACGAGACCCTGCTCACCCGCGAGGTCATCGGCGTGCTCCTCGTCGTCCTGGGCGTCATGGACGTCACCAGGCGCCAGCGCTTCAAGGAGCCTTCCACCGCGAAGGACATGTCGAGCGGCGCGCTGCTCGCGCTCGTCGCCGCGCTGTCTCAGGCGATCGGCATCATCCTGGCGAAGGAGGCGCTGGAACAGAGCCACCCCGTCCTCGGCGCCAACGTCCGCCTCTTCGGCGCCGCTGCCGGAATGCTCCTCATCATGGCCTCGATGGGCCGGGCCCAGCGGGCGCGGGAGGTCCTGGTCGATCTCGACTTCCTGAAGGCCGGCTTCCTCGCCGTCTTCTTCGGCACCTATCTCGGCATCGGCACGATGATGCTCGCCATCGGCCTCGGCAAGACCGCGATCATCGGCGCCCTGCTGTCCCTGACGCCGGTCTTCCTGGTACCGATGGCGGCCTTCATGGAGAAGACGCGCCTCGACTGGCGTATCTTCGCGGGAACCGTCGTGGCGGTGGCCGGCGTCGTTCTGGTCAGTCTCTGAGTCGATCCGAGCCGAGCTTCTCCTCGACGCTCCTGACCTTGTCGTCCATCGACTGCCGGCGATCGGTGCGCGTGCCGAGCTTGATCGTGCTGGTGATCCTCGGCGCTCCCATCTCGTGGACCTTCTCGTGACAGCGGCGCACGACGGCCATGACCGCGTCCCAGTCGCCCTCGATGTTGGTGCCGTAGGCGTGCAGCCGGTGTTCGAGACCGCTGTCGTCGATGATGCGGGAACAGGCGGCGACGTGGGCCGAGACCGAGACGCCGACACCGAGCGGAACGATGCAGAAATCGATGATCACGTTCATGGTTGGGCTCCGCACGATTCTGACCGCGGATCGAGGGCCTGCCAAGCGCTTGAACCCGGAGGGCAGGTCTGCGACGATCCGGGCGTGAACTGCTCCGAGATCGAACGAGCCCTGAGCGGATGTCGCTTCGGACGGAGGGTCCGCCACTTCGCGTCGATCGCATCGACCAACGATCGCGCGCTCGCCGACATAGACTCCGGGGAGGCGCGCGACGGTGACGTCTACGTGGCCGATCTGCAGACCCGAGGTCGGGGTACGGGCGATCGCAGCTGGCATTCCGAAGCCGGCGGGGGCCTCTGGACGACCGTCGTGGTCGAGGGCGGCAGCGCCGCGCGCCCGCTCCCCTTCCTGCCCGCCGTCGCGCTGGCCGATCTCCTGCACCGGGACTTCGGGCTGCCGGCCCATCTCAAGTGGCCGAACGACGTCCTGGTCGAGGATCGGAAGATCGCGGGCATCCTCATCGAGGGGCGGAGCAACGCCGCGCGGGGCGCCGCCTGGGCGGTCGGCGTCGGCCTCAATCTCTCTCAGGACCGATTCCCCGCCGAACTCGCCGGCCTCGCCACCTCGGTCCGCCTCGAGGGGCGACCGGCGCCCGACCGCGATCGGGTCCTCGTCGCCCTTCTCCGCCGCATGAGCCTGATGGACGCGGAGGGCCTCGATCTCGTACCGGCCTTCCGGGCGAGATGTCGGATGATCGGTCGCGAGGTCACCCAGGCCGGCGGCGCGGTCCTCCGGGTGCTCGACGTCGGCCCGGACGGTCACCTGAAGGTGTTGAACGCCGACGGCGGCGAGCGCAACCTCGTCTCACGCAGCGACTCCGTGATCCTCCCCGGCTGGCTGGACGGCGCTCCGCCCTACGGCCCGCCACCGCCCCTCGTCTGATCCCGTTTCGATGGAGCACCCGATCGAGGCCCTGCCCATGACCATCCAGCTACGCATCGTTCACCAGTGGTTCCTCGACGCCGACGAGCTCTCGAGCCTCCTGGTCGGAACCCCCGGGAGGGTCAGCGAGACCGCGTTCTGCCCGCGTTTCACCGACTGCAGCGAGAGCCTCCTCCCGCTCGACGAGGAGGAGAGCCTCCTCCACCCCGGCCTGCGACCGCTGCTCGCGGCCTGGGGCGAGGCGGGACGGAGCGGGCCCCAATCGACCTCGGGCGATGGCATCGACCGGCGGATCGTCAGCATCAGCATCGAAGCACGTGAAGAGGTCTGAGGAAGAACCCGAGATCCCGTGCCTCGCACTCGGCGGCGCCGGCGCCGC
>JBFIHP010000282.1:0-5041 GCA_041601735.1 Planctomycetota bacterium
AGCGACGGCTCGCAGCCGAGCCAGGGCAGCGGCGGCGGCGGCGTCCACGGCTGGGGCCCCGGCCTGACCGTCGTGAACTGCACGATCGTCGCCAACAGGGGCGGCGACTCCTACGACTTCCCCGGCTGCGGCGGCATCCACAGCGCCCACCAAGCCGGCGGCACGACGGTGGTCAACTGCATCGTCTGGAACAACGTCGGCGGCGCGGGCCAGATCCCGGCCGCGAACGAGATCGGCGGCATCGGCGCCGCGACGGTGAGCTACAGCGACGTGAAGGGCGGCATGACCGGGGTCGCCAACCTGGACGTCGATCCGCTCCTCGTGAGCGACTTCCATCTCGACGACGCGTCGCTCTGCCGCGATGCCGGCGACGCCCTGCATCCCGCCCTCGGCGCCCGCGACGTCGACGGCGACCCCCGCGTCCTCGGCGGCGCGGTCGATCTCGGCTCCGATGAATTCAACGTCGGCCTCTACCCGGCCCTGGGCGAGGACCTGAGCCTCGAGACCGTGGTCAACTACGGCGGCCGGCCCGGGGATTCGATCAAGTTCATCCGGTCGGGCGACGTCCTCGACGTCCGGATGGCATCGCCCGGCATCAGCTACTCGCCGGCGAGCTTCTGGCTGCTCGGCAGTCCCTTCCCCACCGGTTCGGCACCGGCGGCGAGTCCGGGCTACCCCGGCTTCCGGCTCGATCCCCTGGACCTGATCATCCTCGCGCCGGGGCCGCTTCCCTTCTCGGACGGCGGCTGGCCGCAAGGCCGCCGCTGGTTCTTCCTCATCGGGCCGAGCTACCCCAGCTGGTCCCTGATGATCCAGGGCTTCGCGCTCGATGCCTCCGCGGCCAACGGTTGGTTCGCGGCGACCGAGGCGCATGAACTCCGTTTCGACTGAGAGGGGCGATCGGAGAGACACATGGACGAAGGGCTCGGTCGCGGGCACCCGCCGATCGGGCCCGATCAAAGGACGTCGGGCCCGAGGTGCCGGCGCAGCGTGCAGACGTGACCAGAACGATCCCCGCCCTCCTGACGGCCCTCATTCTCGCGGCGCTCGCCGCTCCGATCCGGAGCCAGACCACCCACCATGTCCCGGCGGACTTCGCCACGATCCAGGCCGCGATCGATGCGGCGCAGAGCGGCGACACCGTGCTCGTCGCTCCGGGTTTCTACATCCAGAATCTGACGATCGCCGGCAAGGGGATCCGGCTCGAGAGCAGCGCGGGTGCGGCCGCGACCCTGATCAGCGGCCTCGTCGGTCCCGGTGCGACGATCAGCGTCGGCCCGGGCCTCGGCCGCGCCCTGGTCATCGAGGGCTTCACGATCGCCGACGGCCAGGGCCTCCCCGCGACGAGCGGAGGTCAGGTCGGCGGCGCCGGCGGCATCGACGTCCGCGGCTCCAGCCCCACGATCCGGAACTGCAGCTTCGCCTACGACATGGGCGGACCGACCGCAGGTTCGGTCCGCGGCGGCCCCGGCGGCATCCTGCTCTCGGGGCCCGGCCCCGACCCCGGGGGCGCCCTGATCCGCAACTGTCACTTCGGTCCGCTCAGCGGCGGCTCCGGGCTCTTCGGAGTCGGTGGTCCGGGCGCGATCCTGATCGACGGATCGACGGCGCATGTCCGCGCCTCGATCTTCGACGGTTGCCTCGGCGGGGATTGCGAGGACGGCAGCCTCGCCGCGGGCGCCGGCGCGGTGACGATCGACGCCGCGACCGACCCGCCGCTGATCGAGGACTGCGAATTCCGCCGCAACATCGGCGGCTGGTCGCTCGGCGACGGTCCGGTCGGCGGCGCCGGCGCGATCGGCGGCGGCTCGGCGCTCGTTCACTACTGCGTGTTCGAGCAGAACCAGGGCGGCAGCGCCCATTCGCATGGATTGCCGACCCGCGGCGGTCCCGGTGCGATCCTCGGCGATGCGCCCGAGATCCTGGGCTGCATCGTCCTCGGCAACCAGGGCGGCCAGGCCCTCTTCGACGCCGGCCACGGCGGCGCCGGCGGCATCCGCGTCACCGGCCCCGCGCTGATCCGATCGACGATCGTGGCGGCGAACCAGGGGGGTTCGGTCACGAGCCCCTACGGTCTGGCGGGCGGCGCCGGCGGCATCGAATGCGGCGCGGGCGCGGTGACGATCCTGAACGCCACCGTCGCCGACAACGCGGCCGGTGGCGGCGCCTTTCCGCCGACGGCCGGCGGCATCCACTTCGAGGCGATCGCGCTCGTCTTCAACTCGATCCTCTGGGGCGACCAGGATGGAACCGCGACCTCGCGCGAGATCTCCGGCGCCCCCCCCATCGTCGCGTCCTGCGACGTCGAGGGCGGCTTCCCCGGTCTCGCCAACATGAACCTCCCGCCGCTCTTCGTCGATCCGACCGCGCAGGACTACCACCTGAGCGCCCCGTCGCCCTGCATCGATGCCGGGAATTCGTCTCTCGCGACCCTCAGCCCGCGCGACATCGACGGCGAACCGCGCGTCATGGGCGGCGAGGTGGAGATGGGCGCCGACGAGTACGGCTTCGGCCTGATGCCGGGGACGCTCGAAGACCTCGACATCGAGACGCGTCGGAACGGCGGCGGTCATCCCGACTGCGCCGTGAAGACGATCGGCGCCGGCGACCTCCTCGACGTCCGGATCCACTCGGCGTCAGGGACCTTCGCGGCAAGCGAGCAGTGGCTCGTCGGCTCCGCCTGCATCACGGGCTCGCCGCCCGTCGAGCTGCCGCTCTTGCCGGGATGTCACGTCGATCCGAACGCGCTGATCCTGCTCGCGCCCGGCCCGCTGACCCTGGCCGAGCTTCCGCTCGGCGGCGGCCGCCGATTCCTCTTCTCGATCACGTCGAGCCCGCCCGGCTGGTCGCTGATGATCCAGGGCGCGGCGCTCTCCGCGAGCGCCGGCAACGGCATGTTCGCGCTGAGCGAGGCCCATGAGTTGCGCTTCGAGTGAGCCGCGGCGCGTGAGATCGCCCGACGGCGGGGCAGATGCCCCCCCGCGGACCATTTCCAGCCGGCCGGGAACTAGTGCTGGCCGAGGGCTCCGGATCGGTTTAAGACTGAAGGTTGCCGCGAGTTTCCGCATCCGGTCGCCGCCGACCGCGCGCCGGATCGATCCCGCCGCCATCGAGACCCCATCCCCCCGTTCGCAAGGAAACACACCATGAAGAAGTTCATCTCGCTCATGGGCATCGCCGTCGTTCTCTCGGCGGCGGTCTGCGCCCAGGTGACCCGGAACGTCCCGGCCGACGTCGCCACCATCCAGGGCGCCATCAACCTCTCGGCCAACGGTGACACCGTCCTCGTCGCGCCCGGCACCTACTTCGAGAACCTCCAGATCCTCGGCAAGACGATCACGCTCAAGGGCGCGGCCGGAGCCGCGGCGACGATCGTCGATGGATCGATGCTCGCTCCCGTCCTGCGCATCGGCCCCGGCCTCGGTCGCAATCTGCTGATCGAGGGCCTGACCTTCCGGAACGGACTCGGCACGCCCTCCTTCATGCTGAACAACAGCGCCGAGGGCGGCGGCATCGACATCCGGGTCTCGTCCCCGACGATCCTCCGCTGCCACATCCTCGACAACGTCGGCGGCGCGGCCAGCTCGGGCGCGGTGGGCGGCGCCGGCGGCATCCTCAGCCGCGGCGTCGGCCCCGATCCTCAGGGGCCGGCGATCCGCAACTGCGAGATCAGGTTCAACGTCGGCGGTCCCGTGGTCATGTCGCCCACCGGCGGAGCGCCCTCCGCCCACGGCGGTGCGGGCGGCATCATGGGCGTCGAGAGCAACGTCTTCGTTCGCGCCTGCATCATCGAGAACAACCAGGGCGCCGACTCCGAGGGTCTGCCCAATCACCTCGGTTCGAGCGCCGGGGGCATCGGCCTGGTCCTGCCCGGCGGAACGGCGATCATCGCGGACTGCGAGATCCACTCCAACACCGGCGGCGACGCGCTGGCGGGCGCCACGCAGGGCGGAGCCGGCGGCATCGCCGCCGACGGCGTCTGCCTCATCGACTTCAACAACATCGGCAACAACCAGGGCGGTCCCGCCCTCGCGGCCGGCCTGCCCGGAGCCCAGCTCTTCGCGGCGGCCGGCTCCGGCGGCATCGACGGCGCCGCCCCGATGGTCCTCAACACCTACCTGCGCGAGAACATGGGCGGCACCTCCGGCATCGATCCGATCCGCGGCGGCGCGGGCGGCATCGCCGTGACCGGCAACGCCCAGATCCTCTCCTGCGTCATCGGCAACAACGTCGGCGGCGACGATCTCGGCGCCCCCGGCGCCGGCGGAGCGGGCGGCATCCACACGCTCGGCGGCGCGATCACGGTGCTGAACACGACGATCTCCGGCAACACGGCCGGCACCTCGGGCGGCGGGCCGATCCAGGAGGGCCCCGGCTTCTTCGGCGGCAGCGCGGGCGGAATCCAGATCGACGGCGGCAGCGCCGCCATCGAGAACTCGATCCTCTGGGCCGACACGGGCGGACCGAGCAGCGTCACCTCGACGATCGGCAGCGAGATCGGCGGCGCGGGTCAGGCCGTCGTCAGCCACTGCGACGTCGAGCTGGGCTACCCCGGCACCGGCAACATCGACATGGATCCGCTCTTCGTCGATCCCGCGAACGGCGACTTCCATCTCGGCGCCGGCTCTCCCTGCATCGATGCCGGCCAGGTCGGCAATCCGCTCACGACGGCCCTCGACATCGACAGCGAGCCGCGCACGATCGGTCAGTCGATCGAGATGGGCGCGGACGAGTACACCATGGCGATCATGCCCGGCACGCTCGAGGGGCTCGAGCTCGGCTCCATCGTCAACAACCAGGGCGACCCGAGCTCCGCCGCGAAGTTCCTACGCAGCGGCAATCTCCTCGAGCTGCGGGTCTTCGCGCCGGGCGGCTGCTTCGACGCGACCGCCATGTTCATCCTGGCGAGCCCGCTGCCCACGGGCATGTTGCCGCCGTCGATCGCCGAGCTCCCGGGCTTCCACCTCAATCCGCTGGACCTCATCCTCCTCGCGCCGGGTCCGCTCCCGCTCGTGGAAGGTCCCTGGAGTTGCGGCAAGCG
>JBFIHP010000283.1:0-5039 GCA_041601735.1 Planctomycetota bacterium
AACTCGTCCTTCGTCCTGCTCACGACCGACAAGGCCAATCGCCTCAGCATCCCCAGCTTCCTCCTCGAGAAGGCCGGGATCAAGAAGGAAGTGGTGGTCGTCGGCATGCGCGAACGGGTCGAGATCTGGGACGCGGGACTCCATGCGTCCCTCGAAGAGACACACCGGAGCGAGTTCGAGCTCCGTCTGGAGGAGGCCCTGGAGAGGGCCGGCAAGCTGAGTCGTCGCCGCGACGAGGGCGACGAGCAGCATGACTGAAGGATTCGGTCACGTCCCCGTCCTCGGGGCCGCGGCCCTCGAACATCTCGCGCCCCGGCCCGGCGATCGGATCTGCGATCTGACCCTCGGCGCCGGCGGGCACAGCGAGATGATCCTCGAGGCCGTGGGCGAGGAGGGGCGTGTCCTGGCCTTCGACCGCGACCCGGTCGCCCTGGCGATCGCGCGGGAGCGACTGAGCGCATTCGGCGAACGACTGATCACGGTCGAGGCGAACTTCGCCGAGGCGCCGCAGCGGCTGGACGAACTCGGACTGGAGCGCATCGACGGGGTCCTGGTCGATCTCGGCGTCTCCTCGATGCAGCTCGACGATCCGGAGCGGGGATTCTCGTTCCAGGGGGACGGCCCGCTGGACATGCGCATGACTCCCGGGGGAGAGACCGCAGCCGAGCTTCTCGCGCGCGCCGGCGCCGAGGAACTCGAGCGAATCTTCCGGGACTACGGTGAGGAGCCGCGAGCGCGAGCGGTCGCGGCGATGATCGTCGATGTGAGAAGGCGAACCCGGCTCGAGCGAACGAGCGAGCTGGCGGAGCTGGTGCGAGCGGTCCACGGCGGGAAGGGAGGACGAATCCACCCCGCCACCCGGGTGTTCCAGGCCCTTCGCATCGCCCTGAACGGAGAGCTCGAGGCGCTGGAGCGCATGCTCCGGCCCATGATCGAGCGCCTCGAGCCGGGCCGCCGATTCGTCGCGATCAGCTTTCATTCGCTCGAGGACCGCATCGTGAAGCAGGGGATGCGGGCCGCGGAGAAGGACGGGCTCGGGCGCGTGCTGACCAGGCGCCCGATCGGCGCCGACGAGGAGGAGACCCGTCGGAATCCGCGCAGCCGGAGCGCCCGGCTGCGGGCCTTCGAGAGGGGATAGCGGCCGAGGAGCCGCGATCGAGGAGAGGGACGATGCGCCGGACGATCTTCGTGATCTCGATCCTGATCGTGTTCAGCTCGGTCGCCCGCCTGGTCTGGGTCGAGTCGGAGATCCTCGCGGAGGCCTACGAGATCCAGAAGCTCCGCCGGATGGACGGCCTGAACCGCAACGAGATCCGGCGACTCGACGTCGAGATCGCGAAGACCATGTCGCAGAGAAGGATGGAGGAGCTGGCCGCCGAACTCGGCTTCATCTACGCCGCGCCGAGGCTCCTGCCCCGTCGCGACGAGTCGATTCAGCGCGCGAGACACTGAGAGAGGAGCGGCCTCATGCAGGCCATCAAGACACAACAGGTCATCCGCATCTCGCTCCTGCTCTTCGGCATGTATGCGCTCCTCTCCGCCCGTATCTTCCATGTCCAGTTCTCGCCGGACGAAGACGTCGTCAAGATGCAGGCCACCAAGGAGACGCGGTCGTTCTGGCTCGAGGGCAAGGACTTCTACGAGATCGGTCCGCGCGGGGCGATCCTCGACCGCAACTCGAGGCTCCTCGCCGGCAGCTTCGTCACCTTCGAGCTGATCTGCGATCCGCATGCCGACTACCGGCCGCCGCCGCGCCAGAAGGTCCACTACGCCCTCTTCGAGCGCCTCGAATTCCTGAGCGCCATGCTCTTCGATCTCGGCATCGAGCACGATCGCGATGCACTCCTCGAGAAGGGGACGCAGGAGTACCGCTGGGTCGAGCAGGACGACGGCACGACGATCGCCCGCAAGAACCGCGGGCTCGAGCTGCTCGACGGCATCCTGTCCCATCAGCGCGCCTACATGTCGCGCGTCCTCGTCTCGCGCGGCATCCAGAACTTCAGCTTCCCGCCGGAGAGCCGGCGCGACTACCCGCAGGGCGAGCTCATCGAAGACATTGTCGGCAAGGTCGGCTGGATCGGAGCCGAGAACGAGACGCCGCGCTTCCAGGGCAAGTCGGGACTCGAACTTGCCTTCGACGAGATCCTGACCGGCAAGACCGGACGCTTCGTCTGCGAAAAGGACGGCCGCGGTCGGGAATTCGACGTCGACGGCTACTGGAGGTCCCGGCCCGAGGACGGCTGGAACCTCCGCACCAGCCTCGACCTGCGCATCCAGTCCATCGCCGATCGCGCCCTGCGCGAGGCGATCGAGAAGTTCCCCTGCAAGTCGGGCTGCGCCCTGGTGCTCGACTCGCAGAGCGGCGAGATCCTCGCCGTCGTCGGCCGCAACAAGGACGGGAAGAAGCCGCGCCAGGGCGCGATCGCTCTCACCGAGGCCCGCGAACCCGGCTCCACCATCAAGCCCCTCATCGTGGCGAAGGCCCTCGAGGGCGGCTTCGTGAGCTGGGCCGATCGCTTCGACACCAACGGCGGCTTCAAGGTCCTGCAGAGGGGCCGCCTGAAGCGCGGCGTTCACGACAGCAGTCCCCACCAGGTCCTCGACCTGGCCGAGGTCGTCATCGTCAGCTCGAACATCGGCATGGCCATGATCGGCGTCGAGAAGATGGGCTTCGAGGCGCTGGTCCGGGCCCTGTCCGAGCTGCGGTTCACCGAGCTTCCGGATCTCCATTTCCCCGCGATGGCGCGCACCAACATCGACGACACCGACAACCGGCTGAACCGCACGGTCTCACCCACCTTCGGCCACGGCATCTCGATGTCGCCGCTCGCCCTGCTCACGGCGATGAACGTCTTCGCCACCTCGGGCATGCGCCACGACCCGCTGCTCCTGCTCGACGCCGAACGCGAGGACGAGATCGTGGCCTCCGAGCGTCGGTCGAGCCGGCTGATCCCGGCCGAGATCGCCGACCGCATGCTCCTCACCATGGAGCGCGTCGTCGAGGAGGGCACGGGCAAGGTGCTGCGCGACATGCCCTGGCGCGTCGCCGCCAAGACCGGAACCGCCCAGGCGATCCCCTACGGCAACGGCAAGTACCACTCCTCGATGATCGCCATCGCGCCGGTCTCGCAGCCCAGGCTCACGATCTACGTCGGTCTCTACGACGTCCACGGCGGCACCATCTACGGCGGCTCGGTCGCCGGCCCGGTGATCAAGACGATCCTGGAGGAGTCGCTGCCCATGCTGGGCGTGGCTCCCGACAAGGAGAAGCGCTGATGAAGTTCGACTCGCTGTCCCGCAACTCGGTCTTCGCCCGCAGTCGTTCGAGGCGCGGTCAGACCTCCGTGCCCGACCAGCAGCGGCGCGGCTTCTGGCGCAACCTCATCGACTGGCTGACGGAGTTCTGATCGATCGATGGAGACGGCCCCGGCGATGCAGACCACGGACCTGAACGAGCTCGCGCAGGCGATCGGACTCGACGCGACCCTCCCCGAGGGCCTCCGCGTGACGGGGATCGTCCGCGACTCGCGCGAGGTCGCGCCGGGCCGGCTCTTCTGCGCGCTCGCCGCCGACGAGGCCCTGCGCCTCGTGCACGTCGCCGAGGCCGAGCGCCGCGGCGCCGCGGCCGTCGCCGCAGCCGCCGGAACGCCAACGAAGCTGCCGCTCCTCGTCCTCGATCGCCCGCGCCTGCAGGCGGGTCGCCTCGTCGCCGCCTTCCACGGCGACCCCTCGCGCGCCCTCGACCTCGTCGGCGTCACCGGCACCAACGGCAAGACCACGGTGACGATGTTCGTCGAGACCATCCTGCGCGAGTCGGGCCGCGACTTCGGGCTCGTCGGCACGGTGCGCACGCGCACGGGGCGGCGCGAGTTCCCGTCGAAGATGACCACGCCGGACCCGGAGGTCCTCCAGGAACTGCTCGCCGAGATGCGCGATGCGGGTCTCGAGGGCGCCGCGCTCGAGATCTCGTCGCACGCTCTCGACCAGGACCGCTGCGCCGGCATCGAATTCGCCGCGGCCGTGTTCACGCGCATGACCCGCGACCACCTCGACTACCACGGCGAGGTCGAGAGCTACCATGCCGCGAAGCTCCGTCTGCTCGAACTCCTCCGTCCGGGCGGCGTCGTCGTCCTGAACGCCGACGCACCCGAGGCCGGCAAGATCGCCGCCGCCTGCCCGGAAGGCGCGCGGATCTGCCGCTACTCCCTCCAGGGCCCGGCCGATCTCCGGGGCCGGATCGTCGAGATGAAGCTCGACGGCATGGACCTCGAGTTCCGCGAGGGCGACCGGGTCGTCCGGGGCCGGTTGCGGCCGATCGGAGCCTGGAACGCCGAGAACGCACTGGCCGCCGTCGCCGCCGCACGCGGGCTGGGTCTCGATCTCGAGACCGCCGTCGCCGGCCTCGCCGCCGTGCAGGCGGTGCCGGGTCGCTTCGAGCACCGCGAGGTCGAGGGCATCGACGTGGTCATCGACTACGCCCACAGTCCCGACGCCTTCGAACGGGTCATCGGCACCCTGCACGGACTGGCGAAGCATCGCCTCGTCGTGGTCTTCGGCTGCGGCGGCGACCGCGACCGCGGCAAGCGGTCCGAGATGGGCCGCCTCGCCGAGCTGCTCGCCGACCGCGTGATCCTCACCGACGACAACCCCCGTTCGGAGAACCCGGCGGCCATCGTCATGCAGATCAGGGCCGGCATGGAGGAGGGCGATCGCGCCCTCTACGTGCCTGACCGTCGCGAGGCCATCCTCTGCGCCCTCGACGAGGCCGAGCGGGGTGATCTCGTCCTGCTCGCCGGCAAGGGCCACGAGGACTATCAGATCGTGGGTCGCGATCGCTTCCACCACGAGGACCGCCTCGTCGTCCGCGACTGGGCCGACTGGAAGGCCGGAAGACGGGGGCGCGCGCCATGATGCCGATGACCCTCGACGAGATCGTCACCGCCGTGAGGGGCCGCCTCGAGGACGGCCCCCGTACGCTCACCGTGACCGGTGTCGCCACCGACACCCGGCGCATCCGCACGGGCGATCTCTTCTTCGCC
>JBFIHP010000284.1:0-5039 GCA_041601735.1 Planctomycetota bacterium
CGTCGAGCCGAGGAGCGGATCAACCGGGCCGACTACAAGATCTCGGAGTTCCGCGATTCCGCGCGGGTGGCCCAGGAGCGCGAGCAGCAGAAGCAGCGCGATGCCCTCGAGCGAGCGGAGCGTGAGATGCTCCGCGGCGAGAGTCAGCTCGAACTGCGCGATCTCGAGGCTGCGCTCGGCTTCTATCGCTCGGCGCTGCGCATCGCACGCGAGTCCGGGCAGGGCAACTGGGCCGAGCAGGCCCCGCGCCAGATTCCGGCGCGCATCACCGAGATCGGGGAACATCTCGCCGAGGAGTCCCGGCGCCTCCATGCGATCGACGCGGCCCTGAGCTCCGGCGACCGCGCCCGGGCCTTCGGCGTCGCCCGCACGATGGTGCGTCCGCCCAGCGACCCTCTCGACCCGGGCGACGTCGAGGTGATCTCGCGTCAGTCCCTGGCGATGATCCGCGTGCCGATCGACCTCACCGCCTGGCCGAGCCGCGCCCAGATCCGGGACGAGACCGGCCGCATCTGGTCCGGCCGCTCCGAACTCGAACTCAGCAAGGACCGGCAGAAGGCCGTCCTCGAGATCTCGCTGGACGGCTATCGCCCGGCTCGCGTGGAGTTCGACTGGCAGCAGTCGGACTTCGACAACCACATCGTGCTCCAGCGCAACGAGAACTCGAGCCTCGCGCTCGGCGAGCGGGTCCTCGCCCTGAGCAGGATCGGCGACGCCCTCGCAGTCCTCTGCGGCAACGGCAGCATCCATCTGATCGAGGCCGGTAGGGCCGCGCGGCGCCTGGCGCCGGCCGGCTTCCGCACGCCCTCGACCGAACCCGTCATCTTCGCGGGTCGGATCGCCTATGGAACCAGCGACGGCCGGGTCCTGGTCTTCGACCGGGAGTCGAAGGAGACCTCCGAGGTGTGGTCCGTCCATTGCTCGATCGATGCCATCGGGGCGATCGCGGTCGTCGGCAATCTCCTCGCCGTGGCGACCGACGACGGCCGTCCGCGGCTGCGCTACTTCGCGACCGCCGACGGAGCGGAGAAGGGCAGCCTCGAACTGCCTTCGGCCGCAACGGCACTCGTGGTCCAGGGGAGCCGACTCGTCGGGCGGCTGGCCGACGGCTCCATCGCCCTCATCGATCCGACGGCCTCGAAGCCGGAAAAGATCCGTCCGGGCGACTACGTCGGGAGTCCTCTCGCATTCGCCCAGGGCGTCTGGATCGTCGATGCCGATGATCGCCTGCGTCGCATCGACGAGAGCGGTTTCGGGCTCACGGTCAGCGATCAGAAGCTCGCGCCGGGCGCCGAGCCCCGGGTCATCGGCGGCGAGCTCGTCGCCCTGCTCGAGAGCGGGCGTCTGATCGTGGTGGATCAGGGCGGCAAGAGCAAGCTCCTCCGTCCGCTGCCGTCGAGCTTCGCGAAGCAGGCCACGGGCCGCATCGGCGACGGCGGTGCCGGTCAGGTGCTGGTCGAACTCGACGACTCGAGGTTGCTCGTGGTCTCGCTCGCGACCGGCGACGTCGTCGAGTGTTATCGATCGGCGAGCGGTGCGCCCGCCCGATCGATGATCTGGCGCGATCGCCTCGTGCTCGGCTGTGCCGACGAAGAGGGCACCATCGAGACCTACCGCAGATAGGACGGACATGGTCGAGATCAAGGTGGACACCGACGAGATCCTGTTCCGCATCGTCTTCGCGGGACGAGATCGCGCGACCAAGTTCGCGACCCTCCGGACCCTGCACGGCGCCTTCGCGGACGCCGGTGATCGTCCGATGATCGTCATGCATGCGGGCGGCGATCGGGTCGTCGGCTTCGACCTTCCGGTCGCCGAGACCGAGAAGCTCTTCGGCATGGCCGTACGGATCGAGGCCCTGGCGCGACCGGGCGAGAGAAGATCGCCGGCCAACGACGTCCTCCTTCATCGCAGTGCCGACGCCGTCATCTGGCTCGACGACCGCGACGGCGATCCCGATGGTCTGGCGCCGATCGCCTTCGAGAACTTCCTCGGCGACCTCGAACGCATCGGTCGGAAGCCCGAGGACCTGCCGATCTTCGTCCAGTGTTACGGCGACGCGCCGGACGGCGACCGGCGCGCGCTCTACAAGTCGCGCCGCCGCTCCTGGCGTCCCGACCTGCGGATCATCGGCGTCGGCAACGACGAGCGTGACGTCTTCATCGCCGCCCGCGATGCCGTCTTCGGCGCCTACCGTCGCTACGAGAAGGACCTCAGTCGCGCCGGCCTGCAGGGTCACGTCAAGATCCGCGACCGGGTCTACGAGCGTCTCGTGTCCCAGCCGGGCAACGAGACGCCGCGTGAGATGCAGGAGGTGCGCCTGCTGCGCAGCCAGCGGCCCCGGCGCTCCCGGGGACTCCGTTCGGGCGCCATCGTGGCCCTGTTCGGTCTGGCTGCCGTGGCCGCCGCCGCCTACCTCGCGACAAAAGTCCTCTGACCGCGGCCCTCGTCGCGCTCCCAAGTCCCGGAGTCCTCGACCCTTGCCTTGATCGCCAGGCCCTCGCCGGCGGCAGGGCATCGCCCTCGCTTGTCCGGTCCCTCGCCAGGGCTATAATCGGCGCTCGGCAGGCCGGGCCGGCGCCCGGTGTGTGCTCCTGCTTCAGCTCGCGACTCAGAGGGACCCACAGATGGCAGAACGACCCCTGGTCCAGGCTCCTTACAAGATCCGGAGCGACCTCGGGCGGAAGACCTACGGCGGGCTCGCCTGCCCGCTGGGAGTCCATCCCTGCGTCAAGGAGGCTCGTCTCGACGAGGGCTTCGAGTCGCGCTTCATCATGGGCGACGACCTGCACGACGACCAGTGTGAGTATCGCCTGCTGCTCAGCTCGGAGCGTCTCCTGGAGGTGATGCGGTCCTTCTTCGAGCGGCTCCTCCCCGACGAGGTCTGGGGCCTCTTCGAGGAGCTCTCCTACGATGCCTACCGCGATTCCGACGTCTACCGCTCGGTGGACCCGGTGAGCCGCGAGCGCATCCTCCAGGCCTGGGACACCTACGGCGAGTACTTCGTCGAGTCGGGCAAGTGCGGCTTCGGGGCCAGCGCCCAGGAACCCTCGGTGGAGGTCTTCATCGAGGAGCACGGCACGCTCTACGTCGGCTGCGGTCTGGAGAAGCGCGAGGAGGTCGAGGAACTCATCCAGCGCCTCGGACTGCGCGAGATCCCGGACATGCCCTGCATCGACAACTACGAGCACCAGCACTCGGACATCCTCCAGGTGGACGAAGAGCGCCTGATGGACGACTACGACATCAAGTTCTCGGTGGTCGAGAGCCTGGGGATGGAGCCGCTGAACCTGGACGAGGGGCGACCCGCCGGCAGCCTCGTGCCCTTCTGGGTCTACCTCGAACTCGACCTGAGCTTCGAGGCCGCGACCGAGGCGCGCGGCGCCTACGTCTCCTTCGGACTCAGCGCCGACTGCTTCGATCAGGCCATGGAGACCGCCGAGGCCCACGTCCGCGCCCTCTTCCCCTCGGCACTCGTGGCCCGCGTCCAGCAGGTCTACCGCCTTCTCGAGGACGACATCACCCCCGAGATCGCGCCCGCCGATCCGGCCCGCGTCCGCGAGCCCGGCATCTGGTTCGTCTCCGATCTCGAGTCCTGGTAGAGCGGCGCAGGTCGTTCCGGCGCGGCCTCAGTCCTTCCCGATGACGAGGACCCGGGCCGCCCGGATTCCGATGAGGTAGTCGAGGGTGCCGGCGGGGAGATCGTGGCGACCGCCGATGCGCGCCAGGATCGCGGCGGCCCCGAAGCCGCCGCCGCGCAGGCAGCGCGTGGGCGAGAACGAGCGCTCCCTTCGCCTCCCGCGCCGATCCGGTTCGAAGTCGTAGTCGCCGGGCGGATCGGCGCACCACTCCCACAGGTTCCCGCACATGTCGTGCAGTCCGTAGGCGTTGGCGCGAAAGGAGCCCACCGGCGCGTGGATCGGGAAGTCGTCGCGGTGTCCGGGCTCGGCGTCCGGGAACCCCACCGCGCTCGCCTCGGCTCCGCAGATGTTGGCGAATTCGCGGAGCTCGCCGACCGACGAGGTGCCGGCATAGACCTGGTCGGTCCGGCCGCCGCGCGCGGCCCGTTCCCACTCGGCTTCGGTCGGCAGTTCCAGACCGACCTGCGGGAGGAGTCTCTGCGCGTCGTTCCAGGACACCCGCTCGACCGGGTGCAACGGACTCACCGCTGCCTTGAACCTGGGGTCTCCTCGGCCCGCACCGGGTCCGTACTGGCTCGGCGTGGCCCGAAAGGTCCGCAACCACTGCGCCTGGGTCATCTCGTACTTCGAAACGAGGAAGGGGTCGAGTTCCACCTCGTGCACCGGCTGCTCCTGCGGTCTCGCCGCGGGATCGAAGTTGGCGGCCCCCGGGTCGGTCTTCTGCGTTCCCATCAGGAAGCGCCCGCCGGGAATCAGGACGAGGACGACGCCCAGCTCCTCGGTCACCGCGATCCGACCGCTGCCCTCGTCGCGTTCGGGGATCGGGCCCTCGTGAGTCAGGAAGTGGAGGAATTCCTCCAGGCCGGATTCGGGATCGGGTCCCAGAGGGATGAGGCCGAGCTGCGGCTCGAGACGAAGGCCCGAGAAGCGGGGGTCGGCCAGGACCCGTGCCGCGCAGTCCCGCCAGCGTGCGTCGCTCTCCGCCGACGAGAGAGCGGCCAGGGCGCGGCACCGATCGAGTCTTCGCCGCACCGAATGCATCGCTCCTGACTCGTCGTTCACGAAACTCTCCAGGGCATCGACGAGTCCGGTCAGGACGTCGTGCTGGAACTGGATCACCTGATCCTCGAAGGCCCAGCTCCCACGCCTTTCGGTCTGCGCCCGCGCCTCCTCGAGGCGACTCGTTATCGTGGATCTCGTGTCCTCGAGCCTCATCTTCGTCGAGGGCTCGGTCTCGACCGCCAACCGTCTCTCGATGATGGCGAGATCACGTTCCATGCCGTCGATCCCGGCGTAGACCTCGGCGTGGTCCCGCAGGCGATCGCTCCTGGAGTAGGGCGCGGCCGTCCGGCGCAACTCGGCGAGGACGGTCCGGTGTCGCTCGAGCCGCTCCGCGAG
>JBFIHP010000285.1:0-5026 GCA_041601735.1 Planctomycetota bacterium
GCACCAGAAGATCATGACGCGGAAGGTCCTGAACGACTCCGAGGTGATCGACTACGCCGAGACCATGGCGAGCGTCATCTCGTCGTCCGGGCCCGCGCTCAATCCCTACCAGCTCGGCCTGGCGCTCTGGCACGACATCGAAGAGCGCTGGGACAAGGGCCGGCACGGCATCGACTGGGAGCGCTGCGACGACGTCTCGGTGCGCAAGGCCTGGGACGACGGCTCCATGAAGGGCCGCGAGAAGATCTTCGAGGCCCGGCGGCACCACTGCGACATGACCTTCGTAGACGAGTTCCTGACCGAGGACTTCTGCCACCGGCACAAGCTCTTCGTCTACGGCTGGAATCCGCGCACCCAGCGCCGCGAGATCATGACCCGCGACTTCCGTCCGGTGAAGGAGCAGCTCCTGCGTCAGCTCACCAACGGCGGGCACCCGGTCATCGACGTGACCGAGATGAACCACGACAACCGCGGCGAGCTCTACCTCGTCCACCGCTGGGACGAGTCCGATCTCCGCGAGGACTACGCCCGCGAGACCCTGCGCAACGTCGCGCGGATCTGGAGCCGGCCGGTGCTCCTCGAGACCCGCCTGAACGGCAAGAAGGCGGTCTATCGCTCCGACGGCCGCGAGGTCGAGCTGCTCGAGGGCTGAGGCCGGTCACCGAAGGCCGCAGGAGCGCCGCAGGAGCGCCGCTCTGACAGAGCGGCATCTCTTCGACGCCGGTAACATCGAATGCCGGCCTGTCGGGCCGGCGCTCCTTTCTACGACCGGGCCGGCGAGCGGTGCTCCGCAACCGAGGAGCAGGCGAGCTCCCGGGGTGAGGCGGGCGCGGGGAGCCGGATCAGGCTCTGCCTCGAGTCGAAGGGCGGGCGAGCGCCCGTCCCATCCCGGCGGCCTTCACTTTCCAGCGGCCCGGTCTGCTGCTATCGTCCGCCCGCGATGAACGAGATCGACCCGAAGAGACCGCACGCACGCGCCGGCCGGGACAGCCTCGGCTTCTGGCCCGTGGACTGGTGCCACTTCGTGTTCCTGACCGGCTCGATCATCCTCTTCATGGTCCTCTGGTTGGACAAACCGGACAAGATCTTCGATCCGGTGGGCTGGAGCCTGGTGGACCTCGTCCTGCTCGTCCTGCTCTTCTTCATCGTCAAGAAGAGCCGGGAGTGGAAGCTCCTGCGGGCCGCCCTGGTCCGGATGCTCTACGCCGCGCTGACGATCCCGCTGATCTTCACCCAGCTCGGCTCGCTCGTTCCCCACGTGAACCCCTCGAACTGGGAGGAGAAGCTCCGGGCCTTCGACATCTGGCTCTTCCGCGGAACCGAGCCCCTGGCGGCGATGGAGCCCTGGAACAACCCCTGGCTGACCGAGTTCCTCACCTGGATCTACAACTACTACTACTTCATCGCGATCATCGTCGGCGTGGCCGTGGTGAAGGAAAAGCGCCCCCGCGTCCTGGCGCGGGTGACCTTCGCCTTCGTCCTCTGCATCTACCTGAGTTACGTCGGCTACTACGTGATCCCCGCCTCGGGTCCGAACCACCTGAGCGAGTACAGCCATCTCGCCGAGCAGCACGTCGGCGCCATCGCGAGCGAGCTCTACCGCTTCGAGAAGCCCCTGGAAGGGGTCTGGCTGACCGGCGAGATGCGCCGGACGATGTATTTCATCGAGAAGATCAAGCAGGACTGCTTCCCGAGCGGACATACCGCCGTGGCCCTGCTGGCCCTTCTCCTGGCCCTGCGCTACGCGCGCCAGCTGATCTGGGTTCTGACCCCCCTCGTGGTGGCCTTGATCTTCTCGACGATGTATCTTCGCTATCATTACGTGGCGGACGTGCTCGCGGGTATCCTGCTGGCCGTGTTCTCCGGGACCCTGGGGATCCGCCTCCACGAGTTCTTCGAACGGAAGGTCTGGGGAATCGATGGCAACGAGAGCGGAACGAGTTGACGAGGCCTTCGAGCTGATCCAGGGACGCGAGGGCCTGCTGGAGCTCCTCGCGCTGAACGAGATCCCGCTGCGACGGGCCTACTTCACCGCGGTGACCGGGCTGGCCTCCGAGAAGGTCGTCCGCTCGCTCGCGAAGCTGGCCAACGCCGGCATGCTCGAGGAGACCGACGGTCTCCTCTTCCGCATCGTGAGCCCCGAAGAGGGCGAGGAGGTCGTCAAGCGCATCGCGCCGGAGCGGCGGCGCCAGCTTCACGAGGACAGCCTCGCCTGGGCGCTCGCCGAGGAGTTCGGCGACCCCCGCTTCAAGCTGAGCCATCTCATCGGCGCCGGGCGGCTCGCCGATGCTGCCGAGCTCGCCACGGAGCTGCTCGCCGACGAGACCGACGCCTTCCGGGCGCGGAGCTGGACCACGCGTCTCCGGACGATCCTCGACGCCATGCTCGACGGCGACGGCCACGATCCGGAGCTCCTGCGTCGGGCGGGCGTCACCCTGATCGAGCGCGCCGGCAAGGACATGAAGAGCCGCGAACTGGCGCGTTTGAACTCGCGCCTCAAGGAGAAGACCGTATCCGAAGAGGACCACCTGTTCTTCGATACCCTGGTCGAGCAGGCCAAGAAGGCCCGCGCCGACGAGGCCGCCGCCCGCATCGAGGCCGAACGGGCCGAGGCGGAGCAGCTGGCCGAGGACGCCGCCGACGGCAGCGGCGCGAACTGAGACCATGAACAAGCTCAACACCATCCTCGTCGTCCTCCTGCTCCTCCCGGCGCTCCGCGCCCCGGCCCAGGACCTCGTCCGGCTGAAGGAGGGCAAGGGCCTGATCAAGGGCGAGATCATCGTCGAGAACGACGAGAAGGTCGTGCTCATCGATCACATGGGCAAGACCGTGACGGTCGCGCAGATCGACATCGAGCGGCTGCGCAGGGGCAAGGGCCTCCATCCGAAGACCCTCGAGCGACTCGAGGCGGTGACGGAGAAGACCGCCGACAACCTCTTCGCCGTGGCCGCCTGGGCCGCCGAGGAGAAGGGCCTGAAGCGCGACTCGCAGCGCATCGCCCGCCGGGTCCTCGTGCTCGACCCCGAGCACAAGAAGGCCCGGGCCCTGCTCGGCCACGTGAAGGGCCTCGACGTCTGGTATCCCGACGCCGAGACCGCCCAGGCCGCGGTCGAGGAGAAGATGACGGCCGACGGCTACGTCTTCGCGAGCGGCGGCTGGATCCGGCTCGAACGCGCGGGCGACCTCGCCAGTCACCCCGAGGACTGGATGCTCATCGACGACTTCTGGTGGCGACCGCTCGCCGAGGTGATGAAGGAGCGCGGCTACGAGCTCTGGCGCAAGGAGTGGTACCCCCCGGACCAGAAGCACCTGATCCCGCTCTGCCGCGAGTACACCGACAAGCTCGGCAGCGAGTTCCACGGCGCGGAGAAGGGCACGGCCCTGGTCTTCAGCTGCCTCGGTCGCAGCGAGGCCATGGGCACGGCCGAGAGCCTGGTCAAGGCGCGGGCCTGGTTCTGCGAGACCTTCAAGACGGCCGAGCACGGCCGCCGCAGGAATCTCGCCGACGCCCCGGGCAGCCTGACGCTCATCGTCCAGAACCAACGCCAGCTCGAGAAGTTCGCCGACACCTACCGCGGTCCCTACCAGATCTCCGGCGACGACATCGCCTTCCAGATCCGGCTGAAGATGATCCTCTGGCGCGATCTCGGCCACGCTCACCAGGCCGACGACAATCTCTGGCGCCACCAGATCGTCTCACAGCTCGGCGGCCGCCTGATGCAGTGGTACTGGCACGAGGGCTCCGATCTGCCGGCCTGGCTCTGGATCGCCTCCGCCCATCACGCCGAGGTCGCCGTCTTCGGCGGCGCGCGGGTCCCCTACGTCGCCCGCACCGAGTACGACGATCCGACCGCCGACGAGGCGGTCACCTCCCGCGACATCCGCCGGGCGCGCGAGATGGTGAAGGATCTCGTGAAGCAGAAGAAGAGCGTCTCGATCCGCACGCTCTTCGGCAAGCCCTTCAACGGCATGACCAAGGACGACGACAACGTCGGCCTCGTGCTGATGCAGTTCCTCCTCGAGAAACACGAGGAGGCCTTCCTCAAGTTCCTCTCCGGCACCAGGTCCGGCAACGTCTGGGAACGCTGGGACAGCTATCTCGGCAAGTCGATGGAAGACATCGAGGGCGAATTCAAGTCCTGGCTCTAGGGCGTCAGACGCGCAACTGCCGGAAAGCGGACGGCCCGGGGTCCGACGCCGTCCGGGTCAGGGGATCCGGACGTGGCGACCGCCGTTGTCGCGGGCCAGGCGTTGCATGAAGCTGCTGCCGGTGGCGCCGAGTTCGATGGTGTTGATCCGGAGCCTCAGGCTGCGATTGCGGCGCGCGAGCTCCGCGAGGATGGCTCCCGGAGCGGTGAGTTCGCCCGCCGTGGGCTGACCGTCGGTGAGGACGACCAGGGTGTCGGCCTCGAGGTCGTCCAGGGCCTCCTCCAAGCCGGCCCAGAGATTGGTCCCGCCCTCGGCGCGCCGCCGCGCCGCCCACTCGCCCGCGCGCCGGCGATTGCGGGCGTCCACGCGTCTGATCGAGCGCCATAGCGAACGCGCCCGGTCGGCGAAGAAGACGATGTTGAAGGCGCCCTCGGAATCGAGGTCGCCGATGGTCCTTCCCAGCTCGGCGACGAGGTTCTCGATCTTCGCCCCCTCCATGCTCCCCGATGAATCGCAGACGAAGACGACGCGATTGCTGCCGAGGTCGAGGCCGTAGAAGTTCGGCGCGTAGCGCAGGTCGTTCCGCGGTCGGCTGCGGACCGCTTCGGGGTGGAGCAGGGGGCGCCAGTCGCCGGGGAGCCTCGCGACCAGGCCCATCCAGGCCTCGGGGTTGGTCCCGAACTCCTCGCCGGTCAGCCGCCTCAGGCCCTCGGCTGCGGCCCGCGCCAGGCGCAGGCGGGGGAGGCCCGTCGCGATCGCGAGCCTTGCGAGCGCCGATCGGTCGCCGAGGATCACCAGGGCCTCGATCGCCGCCAGACGGACCTGCCAGCGCGCGTGCTCCAGGCCCGCGGCCGCGAGTTCGTGGGCCGGCTCCGCA
>JBFIHP010000286.1:0-5011 GCA_041601735.1 Planctomycetota bacterium
CAGCGGCATGGCGACGTTCTCGCCGCGGATTCCGGCCATGTCGGTGGGCAACTCGTCGAGGTCGGCGCCGAGATCGGAGCGCGGCATCGTCGCGAGCATCACGTCGGCGTACTCGCTCTCGATGCCGTCGAAGGCCACGAGGATACCGTCCCGGACGGCGTAGACGTCGCCGTCGCTCAGACGGCGCGCGGCACCGACGTCGGAGCGCGCCTGCAGGGCGCCTCGGGTCACCGCGATCCGTGATTCGTAACCGGTCCGGGCAGCCGACTCGGCCGTCCGGAGATCGAAGGCCACGTCGCGGGCGGCCAGTTCGAGTCCGGTCGCGATGAGCCGCAGGTCGCGATCCTCGAGGTCGCAGGAGAAGCGGCCCCGGACGATCTCGAGACGCAGGGACTCGCCCAGCTCCTCGATCCGGCCGAAGGAATCCTCGCCGAGGACGAAGTGGCCCGAACCGCCGAGATCGACCAGGATGCGCGAATCCCGCTCGGCGCGAAGCTCGACGCCGGACGCGATGTCGGCCGCCTCGAGGATCGGTCGCCAGACGCCACCCGCAGACCGGACGGCGACCCGCCCCTGCGGGTAGATGCGCGCCGCCTTGCCGCTCGCGACCTCGACGCCCTGGGTCGGGGCGTCGCGGTCGCCGTCGGGAACCAGGCGTTCGGCGACCAGCGCCACGAGGAGCAGCGCGGCCGCCGCGGTGGCGAGCAGCGGGTAGAGGAGGCGCCGACCCCGATCGAGGACCACCGCGGTCGAGTGGTGGCTGATCGTGCGTTCCTCGCCGACCCTGGGGATTCGCGGCCGGTAGTCCTCGTCGGGCGGCAGCGACGCGGCGGCGTCCAGGGGCGCGGCGAACTCGAGGATGAGCCGTTCGGCCGCCTCCTCGTCGTCGGCCCAGTAGAGCGCGCAGTCGTCGCACTCCTTCAGGTGCTGCTGGAAGCGGAAGTTCTCGGACCCGGAGAGTTCACCGTCGAGGAAGAGCTCGAGGCGCTCGCGGAACCACTCGCAGACGTCGTCGTGTCGGCAGGGCCTCATGCGTCGTCCTCCTGTGCGAGGAACTCCCGGAGCTTCAACTTGCTGCGATGCAGGATGATGCTCACGGAGTTGGCCGAGATGCCGAGCTCGAGTCCGATGTCGCGACAGCTCATGCCGTCGCGGTAGCGCATCATGAGGACGCTGCGGTAGCGGTCCGAGAGCTCGTTCACGCCGCGCAGGACCTCGCGGGCCCGCTCCCGGCGCATGAGCGAATCCACCGGCGACTCCCCGCCGCCGCGGCGAACGAGACCGTGATGATGGATGCCCTCGCTGCTGAAGGTGTCGTTCTCGAGCTTCACGCGCCGCAGGCGCGAGATCCCGAGGTTGACGCCGATGCGGAACAGCCAGGTCGAGAAACGGAAGCTCCTCCGGTAGCGATCGAGGAACTGGTAGGCGCGCAGGAAGGTCTCCTGGGCCACGTCGCGCGCGACCTCGGCGTCGCCGACGACGCCGAACACGATGTTGTAGAGGGACTTCTCGTAGCGCCGGACCAGCTCGGCGAAGGCCTCGTCGTCACGGGCGAGCGCCCGTTCGATCAGCTGTCCTTCCTCGATGTCTCGTGATTCGAACTGCAAGACGGGTTCTCCGGGGTCCCGGCATCCTACCCCCGGGATGGCCGGGCCTTTCGCCGCGATCGTTTCGCCCGTTCCGGGTTCCGAGGGGGCGCGGCCAAGGTCTTGTCACGAAACGACTTGAGCGATCGGCTCAGGCGGATGCGAAGCGCTGGACCCCCTCCGAGCGCCCGATGATCGTGACCCGATCCCCCTTCTCCATGCGATGCAGGGCGGTGGGCGGCATGATCACCTCGCCGCCCGATCGGGTCATCTTCACCACCAGCACGCCGAACTCGTCGTTCGGTTTGATCTCGGCCAGGCTCCGGCCGTGGAAGACCGCCGGCGGCTCGAGGGTGGCGACCTCGATGCCGTCGCCGAGATCGACCGACTCCGCCACGAGCGGATGGGTCAGCGACTGCGCCACGCGCTTGGCCGACTCCTCCTCGGGGCTCACGACGTGGTGGGCGCCGATGCGCCGGAGGATACGACGGCGGTCTTCGGTCTGCGCGCGGCCGATGATGTGTTTCGCCTCGAGGCGCCGGAGCACCAGGATGGTCTCCTGGGCGGCCTCGAAGTCCTCGCCGATCGCGACGACCACGACATCGACCTGAGCGATGCCCGACTTGCCGAGTTCACGACCGTCCCGGGAGTCGATGCGCAGGGCCTCGGATACCTTCCCCTGGTGGTTCTTGACCTGCTCCTCGCTCGAATCGATGGCGAGGACCTCGACCCCTTCGGCTTCGAGCGCGAGCGAGAGGGCGCTCCCGAATCGTCCCAGTCCGATGACGGCTACGCTGCGCATGAGCTTCTCCCGGTCACCCGATGATGACCCGTTCTTCCGGATAGTCGATGGCCGCCGGCGACCGGCTGGAGGCGGCGAAGAGCACGAGCGTGAGGGGGCCGACACGCCCCGCGAACATCAGCAGAACCAGCACCATCTTGCCGAGGTCGCTCAGCTCCGGCGAGCTGGAGACGCCGCAGGAGAAGCCGACCGTGCCGATGGCCGAGACCGCCTCGAAGAGCAGCTCGTTCAGGCGGAAGGTCTCGCCCTCGGTGATGAGGAGGGACAGCAGCGCGAAGAAGAGGGTCAGGGCGTAGATCATCACGACCGCGCCGGCCTGCTTGACGAGGCTGTCGCCGATGCGCCGCCCCATGGCCTCGGCGTTCCGCCGGCGCCGCAGCTCCGAGACGATCGCCAGGACGAGCACCATGAAGGTGACCGTCTTGATGCCGCCGCCGGTCGATCCCGGAGAGGCGCCGATGAGCATGAAGGGGATCAGCAGGAATCGGCCGGGCTGGGACAGACCCTCCTCGCCGGAGAAGGGCACGGTGGCGAAGCCCGCGGTCCGCGCCGACACCGATTGAAAAAGCGAGACGAGGATCGACTCCCCGGTCGCCCGGTCCGCGAGGATGCCCTGGCGTTCGATCAGGTAGAAACCGATCGCGCCGAGGACGACGAGCGCGAGGCTGAGGGTGAGGACGATCTTGCTGTGCAGGCTCATCGGCAACAGCAACTCGCCGCCGATCTTCGCGCGCAGGCGGTTGAAGAGTTCGGCGAGGACGGTGAAGCCGAGTCCTCCCGCGAAGATCAGGGCCATCACGACCAGGTTGAAGGGCCAGTTGGCCGCCTGCGGGATGAAGCTCTGCGCGTCGAGAGCGAAGCCGGCGTTGCAGAAGGCCGAGACCGAATGGAAGAGGGCTCCGAAGAGGGGCTGATCGGCATCGCCGTACCAGGGCAGGAGCAGGAGCGCGCCGACGAGCTCGAAGGCGACGGTGAAGAGCAGGATGGCCGTCATCAGCTTGCCGAGGCTGTGCACGCCCTCGAGATTCATCGAGGCGCGCACCATCGCCCGGTCGGAGACGCCCATCTTGTGCCCGCTCGAGAGCACGAGGAAGGTGCCCAGCGTCATGATGCCGAGTCCGCCGAGCTGGATCAGGAGGAGGATCATGCCCTGCCCGAAGGGCGTGAAGGTCTCGACCGTCGGCAGCACCTCGAGCCCGGTCACGCAGGTCGCCGAGGTGGCCGTGAAGATCGCATCGACGAGACCGAGTTCATGGCCGGTCACGATCGCTCGGGGCGAGAGCCAGAGGGCGGCCGTGCCGAGCCCGATGATGATCAGGAAGGTCGTGCCGAGCGCCAGGGCGGGACGCCCGTCGAAGAGCCTGGACCGGACGAGCGCGTGGATCCCCCGATGCATCGCGACGCAGAGCAGACCCGCGGCGAGCGCCGCCTCGAGTCCGAGCTCGCCGCCGATCGCGAGCCCGGCGAGGGAGGCCAGGAGAAGGACCAGCAGGAAACCTCCCCAGGCCCGCCACTCCTTGATGAAGCGGGTCCGTGAGCTGGCGCGAAGGAGCGAGGCGATGAAGCCGGCGTAGAGCAGGACACCGGTCGCGGCGATGATCAGGCTCGATGTAACCCGGAGGAAGGTCGAGAAATCCATCCCGCTGAACCGGACGAGCAGGGCGACCGGAAGCAGGAGCAGCAGGATGCCGAGGAGGAGGCCCGCGCGCATCGTGCGCGTCCCGGCATCGTAGTGACCGAACAGGATCTGCGCGCGGGTCGGAGGAGCGCGTTTCGCCCTTCTCGTGCTCATCGCCGCTCGAGCAGGCTCCGGCCGTTCATGACGGCGGGCTTGTCGATGGTCATGACGTCGAGCAGGGTCGGGATCACGTCGGCGAGCCGACCGCCCCGGGGATCGAGACGGGCCGTCCGGAAGCGGTCGTCGATCAGCACGAGAGGTACGGGATTGGTGGTGTGGGCCGTGTGCGCTTGACCCGTCGCGGCATCCCACATCTGCTCGATGTTGCCGTGATCGGCGGTCAGGAGGATGCCGCCGCCCCGGCCGACGATGGCCTCGCCGATGGCGCCGACGGCGCGATCGACGGCCTCGACCGCCTTCACCGCCGCATCGAACTTGCCGGTATGACCGACCATGTCCGGATTGGCGAAGTTCATGATGAAGAGGTCGTGCCCGCCGGCGGCGACGGCAGCCAGGACCTTCTCGGTCACCTCCGGTGCGTTCATCTCCGGCTGGAGATCGTAGGTCGCGACCTTCGGTGAGGGCACGAGGATGCGGTCCTCACCCTTGAAGGGCGCCTCCTTGCCGCCGTTGAAGAAGAAGGTGACGTGGGCGTATTTCTCGGTCTCGGCGATGCGGAGCTGGCTCAGGCCCTCGCGCTCGGCGAGCTCGCCGAAGACGAGCTCGAGGTCGATCTTCTCGAAGGCCACCGCGACCGGATAGCCCTCCTTGTACCGGGTCATCGTCGCATAGGCGAGGTCGAGGCCCTTCTCGGTCGGAAAACCGTCGAAGTCGCCCAGCATGAAGGCCTCGGTCATCTGCCGGACGCGATCGGCGCGGAAGTTGAACATGATGACGCCGTCGCCGCGCCCCACGCGCGGCGCGCCGGCGATGATCCGCGGCTTC
>JBFIHP010000287.1:0-5008 GCA_041601735.1 Planctomycetota bacterium
AGCGCTTCGATAACTGAAAAGGCCGCGAAGCCCCGCCGGGGCGCCCCCGAGACGAGGGGCACAAACCCTTGTCTGGACGAGGTTTGGCGATCGCCGCTCGGGGCCGCCCCGGGCCGATCTCGCCCTTGAAGGGCCGGAGTTTCGCGCTAACATTCCCGCCTCAACCGTATTCCGGGAGCGCCCAGAGGCGGCTTCCGCCAGGAGCGAAAGATGTACGCAGTGATTCAGGACGGCGGTCACCAGTACCGGGTCGAGCCCGGCATGACCCTGAGCCTCCAGATCAAGGACGCCGAGATCGGCACCAAGATCACCTTCGACAAGGTCGCGGCGATCGGCGGCGACGAGCTCAAGGTCGGCAAGCCCTTCCTGAGCGGCGCGACCGTCGAGGCCACCGTGACGCGTCAGTACCGCGGCGAGAAGATCACGATCGGCAAGTTCCGCCGGCGCAAGAACTACCGTCGCAAGAGCGGTCACCGTCAGAACTACACCGAGGTCCGGGTCGAGAGCATCCAGGGCTGAACGGCCCCGGCCAGAGGAGATCGCGAGATGGCACATAAAAAAGGTCAGGGCGCATCGCGAAACGGTCGTGATTCCAACGCCCAGAATCGCGGCGTGAAGAAGTACGGCGGCGAGGTCGTTCGCGCCGGCAACATCATCGTCCGCCAGTGCGGCAGTCGCTTCCGTCCCGGCTTCAACGTCGGCATGGGGCGCGACTACACGCTCTTCGCCCTGAAGGACGGTCAGGTCAAGTTCGACACCGGGCGGCGCGTCAGCGTCGTCGTCGCCGAGAACGACTGAGACCGGGCAGCGGGCCGGGCGCGAGGGCACCCCTCCTTTCGGGCGGGTGCCCTCGATGCATGATGGTCCGGCTGCTCGAGGAGTCCGAAAGCAGCCATGGAATTCCGCGATCACGCCGTCATCCACGTCAAGGCCGGCCGGGGCGGTGACGGCAAGGTGTCCTTCCGCCGCGAGAAGTACGTCGAGAAGGGCGGTCCCGACGGCGGCGACGGCGGCCACGGCGCCTCGGTCTACCTGATCGCCGACTCCCAGCAGTCCACCCTCCTGAGCTACCTCCGGAACCCGCACGTCCGCGCCGAACACGGCGAGAACGGCGGCGGCGCCAACTGCCACGGCAAGCGCGGCGAGGACATCTACCTGCGCGTGCCGGTCGGCACCCTGGTTCAGGAGCTCCACACGGGGGCCCTCCTGCGCGATCTGAAGGAGGACGGCGACAGCGTCTGCGTCGCGAAGGGCGGGCGCGGCGGCCACGGCAACAAGCACTTCGCCAACTCCGTCAATCAGGCGCCCCGCCAGGCCGTTCCCGGCATGGAGGGGGAGCAGCGCGACCTGCGCCTCGAGCTCAAGCTCATCGCGGACGTGGGCCTCGTCGGCCTGCCGAACGCCGGCAAGTCCACGCTCATCAGCGCCGTCTCGGCGGCCCGGCCGAAGGTCGCCGACTACCCCTTCACGACGCTGAAGCCGCATCCCGGCATCGTCGAGCTCCCGGGCTTCCGGCGCTTCGTGATGGTGGACATCCCGGGGCTCATCCAGGGCGCCAGCGAGGGATCGGGCCTCGGCCATCGCTTCCTGCGCCACGTCGAGCGGACCCGGGTGATCGTCCATCTGGTCGAACTCGCCCCGATCGACGGCAGCGATCCGCTCGCGAATCACGACGTGATCGTGGGCGAGCTCGAGCGCTACTCGCAGGCCCTGGCGGCGAAGCCTCGCCTGACGGTCTTCAGCAAGGCCGACCTCGTCCCCGACGCCGAGACCATGGCCGCCGAGCTGGCCGCGAAGCTCGGAATCGACTCCTACGCCTTGAGTTCCGCCAGCCGGACCAACCTCGACCGCCTCCTCGAGGACTGCTGGGCGCTCCTGAACCCCGCCGAGGACTGAGCCCGCGGGTCAAGATCCGGACCGCATCCGGCCGATAGGTCGGAGAGAGTCCAGCCAAGGATCCGGGGGCAACATGTTCGATCTCCAGAAGACACTCGAGATGGCCGTCGCGGCCGATGCGTCCGACCTCATCCTCAAGACCGGAAGCCAGCCGGCGGTGAAGGTCTCGGGCAAGGTCCTCTTCCTCTCCGACGACGTCATCACCCGCGAGGACGGCGATCGGATCGTGCAGGAGACGGCCTCGCCGCTCGTCCGCGAGCGCTTCGAGGAGACCGGCGAGATCGACTTCTCCTACCAGGCGCCTCGCGCCGGACGCTTCCGCGTCAACCTGTTCCGTCAGGGCGGTTCGATCGGGCTCGTCATGCGCCAGATCAAGAACCAGATCCCGGCCTTCGAGGATCTGCGCCTGCCGACGCAGCAGATGGTGCACCTCGCGAACCTCGACCGCGGGATCCTCTTCGTGACCGGCGTGACGGGCTCGGGCAAGTCAACCACGCTCGCCGCGATCGTCGACTTCATCAACAACACGCGCAACAAGCACATCATCACGCTGGAGGACCCGGTCGAGTACACCTTCAGCGACAACCTGTCGATCGTGAGCCAGCGCGAGATCGGCGTCGATACCGCGAGCTTCGCGACAGGCCTCAAGGCCGCGATGCGCGAGGCGCCCGACGTCATCATGGTGGGCGAGATCCGCGACGAGGACACCATGAACGCCGCCATCTCGGCGGCCGAGACCGGACATCTCGTCCTCACCACCCTTCACACGGTCAACGCGATCCAGACCGTCGAGCGAATCCACACCTTCTTCCCGCCGCACCAGCACGAACTCGTGCGCCTGCAGCTCTCGACCGTGCTGGCCGGAGTCGCCTCCCAGCGCCTCCTGCCGAACCTGAAGGACGCCGGCATGGTGCCGGCCGTCGAGTTGCTGATGGCCACGCCTCGCGTGCGCGAGCTGGTCTTCGAGGGCAAGACCCTCGAACTCGAGAAGGCCCTGGTCGAGGGTCAGGAGTACTACGGCACCCAGACCTTCAACATGAGCCTGAAGGGCCTCTACGAGGACGGCATCGTCTCCCTCGAGGATGCCCTGGCGGCCTCCGACAACCCCGACGACCTGAAGCTCTCGATCCGCGGCATCGAGACCGGCGCCAGCGCCAGCCGGCTCAGGATCTGAGACCTTCCGGCGGTCGCGGAGGGAAGATTCCCGTCCCCGGGGGCGTCGAATGGCTCGTGGGTCGATCGAGCGCCGTTTCTTCCCGAGCCGGCGCGGGTTAGAATCGACCCGGCAAGCTCAGGAGACCGGAACGGGCCATGAAGATCACCACCCAACGCTCGCTGCTCTGGACCGTCAACTTCGTCATCGTCTTCGCGCTCATCGGCTGCGTGTTGCTGATGGCGAACAAGGGCGCGCCCTTCCGGCGCAAGGACAACGCCCAGTACGCCCGGAAGATCGAAGACGCCCTCGATCTGACCGTCGCGCGCGGCGGCTCGAACGACGCCCTCCAGTCCTGGGCCCGGTTCAAGACCCCGCTCGACCGCAACTTCCACTTCGAGGGTTACGTCAAGCCCATCGAGCCCGAGCGGCCGACGGAGGGGCCCAAGGTCGAGAACGCGCCCAAGCTCGAGACCCTGATCGCGGTCCACATGGTCCTGGCTCCGATCGAGGACAACGGGCCCGCCGAGGGCGGCTACGGCGCGGCCTCGATCAAGGTCCTCAGCGCCAAGAAGCGGCCGGGAAGCCAGGGGGACGGCATCGACACCTACGTCGTGGGCGATGTCATCGGCATCGGGCAGGACTACCGCGACGACAAGGACCCGATCCTCGAGAAGTGGGGCCCCTGCCGCCTGCTCGAGGTGAAGAACAGCGCCGTCGTCTGCTCGTGGAACAAGGGCAAGGACACCGTGGAGATCGGCATCGACCTCTCGCCGCCCTCGGGCACGGAGGTGCTGGTCAAGCGCGGCGACGAGAATCTCTTCGGCAGCGAGGCGGCCCTGCGCGGCAAGGAGGAGACCGACGGCGGCGTCTTCCTCGGCACCGACAAGTTGACCCGCACCAGCCAGTCCGGCGAGACCACCCTGGTGAGCTGGACCGAGGACGGCTTCCGGGCGCTCGAGAACGAGGGCGAGAAGCTCCTCGATCAGGTCGAGGTCGAGAGCGCGAGGGGCGGCGACGGCCTGAAGATCACCAGCCTGCCCTCCAGGCTCTCCGAGTTCGGCATCCAGGCCGGCGACGTCATCATCGAGATCGACAGCCAGCCGGTGAAGAACAAGGAATCGGCGATCAACTACGTGCGCAAGACCTACAAGAAGAAGTCCTACTACAACGTCACCGTTCTGCGCGACGGCCGGACCCGGAACATCCAGGTCGACGTCCCGCGCAAGCTGAGCGACGCCCAGAGGTCCACGCGCAACATCCGCTTCGGCAAGTGACACCGAGCGGCCCCGGCCGCTCGCCCCGGTTCCGATGACTGAGCGCCACGGCATCGACGTCGGCAACAGCCGCGTGAAGATCTTCCGCCTCCCCGGAGGCGAGCTTCCGCCCGAGCAGGCCGCCCTGGTCGCGGCGGCCCGGGACCTGCCCGCGTCGATCTGGTCCGAGGACGATCCCGATTCCCTCCCCGCGGACTCCGACATCGAGATGGTCGCGGTCCGCCCCGAACTCGCCGCGCGGCTGACGGAACTCCTCGAGGCCCGCGCATCGCGGGTCCGGCGCTGGAGCGCGGCCGATCTGCCGATCGAAAACCCCTATGACGACCCCGCCCGGCTCGGCCCGGACCGCCCCCTGGCCGCGCTCGCGGCTCGCCGACTCGTCGGTGCGCCGGCGGTCGTGATCGATGCGGGCACCGCGCTCACCGTCGATCTCGTCGATGCGCAGGGTCGCTTCGCCGGCGGCGCGATCGCGCCGGGCCTGAGGCTCCTGGCCCGGGCGCTGGGGCAGGGCGGCGCCATGCTCCACGAGGTCGAGGCGGCGCGCGAGGACTACCCCGGTCGCAGCACCGCCGAGGCCCTCGAACTCGGACTGGGCGCGGCCTTCCGGGGGGCGCTCGAAGGCCTCGTTCGGGCCGCCCTCGCCCGCGAACCCGAAGCCCGCCTGGTCCTGACGGGCGGCGAC
>JBFIHP010000288.1:0-4991 GCA_041601735.1 Planctomycetota bacterium
AGTCCCGGCGGAATGTGCCTGGCACCGTATGGGGGCGAATGGCGGCAAGACGGTGCCACCCTCGAGGAGTGACGCGCCCCGAAGGTGGCAGCCGCCGTTCCGGGTCAGAAGCCGCTCTTGGCGACCAGGGTGACCTTGTCGTTGGTCATGGTGACCGTGATCGTCTTGTCGCCGTCCTTCCAGACGTAGGCGCCGGCGCTCATGCCGCCGATGCCGATGGCGGCCGGGGTCTCGGTGGGATCGCCGAGAACGTCCTTGACCTCCTCGAGGGTCATGCCGTTCTTGATCTTGGCGTAGTTCTCCTCCGAGACCTTGCTGCCGCAGGCCACGACGAGGAGGAGCAGGGCGAAGGCACAGAATTTCAAAAACTTCGAGAGCATGGTCTTCTCCTGGGGGTGTCGGGGAGCCTCGTCCCCTCGGTCTCAGGTTGACCGAGAAGACGAGGCGGCTCAAGCCCGCGACACCGCGAAGCCGGTGAAGATCCGGTGATTTCCGCTGCTCTCAGGGCCGGACGAAGAACCCCTCGGCGGCGATGGTCACGTTGTCGCCGCGAATCTCGGCGATCTTGCCCTTCACGACGACGTCGGCGAGGAGCTTCAGACCGTGCCGGCCCTCGAGCTTCTCCTTAAAGGGCCGGTCGCCCTCGCGGAACTCGACGTTGAGCGAATGCGCCGCGACGTCTTCGGAGTCCTCGCAGCAGTAGTCCCAGGGGGTCGGGCAGGTGTCGGCCTCGCGCTCGGCGCAATGGCGCATCTCCGGACCGGTCAGGACGAAGCTCGCGTAGCCCTCGCTGAACTTGCGCACGCGCCCGAAGACGACGACCTCGTCGCCGACCTTCGCGGCCTCCTTGACCTCGGCCACGTCGCGGACACCCTCCGGCTCGGCGGCGAGCTTCATCGCGGTCACCTCCGGAGCTGCAGCCGCGGGAGGAGTCTGCTCGTCGGTCGCGTCGCCGCAGGCCGCGAGCAGGACGGCCGCGAGGGCCAGGAAGATGGTGGATCGAAACATCTCGGTTCTCCTTGGTTCAGTCGAACGGGTCATCGGTATCTCAACTCTCCTTCAGGCCGACCGCCACGTTCATGCGCGCCGCCCTGAGAGCCGCCGGAAGGGAGCCCACGAGCGCGAGGACGAGGCTGCCGGCGAATCCGGCGATCACGGCGATCGCGTCCACCTGCAGGGCGAAGGACTGCATCGCCAGGCTGACCGAACCGCCGGCCACGAGGAGGCGGGCGAGGGTCGTCCCGACGATGCCGCCGATCGCCCCGTAGAGCAGGGCCTCGGTGACGATCGCCTGGAGGATCGCGGGGCCGCCGTAGCCGAGCGCGCGCAGCGCCGCGAGCTCGCGGAAGCGGTCCTGCACGGCGGCGTTCATGATGTTGGCGCCGCCGAAGAGCGCGGCGAGACCGACCATGAAGGCCATCATCCAGGCGATGAGCCGGAGCGGTTGGAAGTAGGCAGCGAGCTCGGAGTAGTAGGCGGCGGCGGGCATCGAGACCAGCTCGAGGTCGAGCCGGCGATCGCTGAAGAGGTCGAGGTCGTCGAAGACCTCGTCGCTCTCGACCCGCACGAAGACGGCCGAGATGTCCTCGCGGCGGGCCTCGCCCATCAGCTCCACGAGCGGCGCCCAGATCTCGCTCTCGATCGTCGTTCCCGGCGCGGCGAAGCGCCCGACGATGAGGTGATCGGCGTCCTCGTAGCGGATCTTGCGACCGATCGCGACCGCTGCCGGCTCGACGCCGAGGCGATCGGCGACGAGTCTTCCGACGATCACCTCGCCGGGTCCCGGAATCTTGCCCTCGATCAGGGTCACGCGATCGTGAACGACGAAGGCGGACTCGGTCACGCCGCGCAGGAAACCCTCGTAGAGGTCGCCGTCGATGGCGATCCGACTCGCCATGTGGATCTCGGAGGAGACGGCGGGCCTGCCGTCGATCTCGAGGATGCCCTCGACGTCCGCCACGACCAGATCCGCGACCGCCGGCGAGATGGCCGAACGAACCATGTCCTTCATCGACGCCGAGGACATGAGGATCGCGGCGCGCGGCGGAGCCGATCGCTCCAGGCTCTCGGCCATGCCGCGCACGAAGGACACCGTGCCCACGATCAGCGCCGCGGCCAGCGCGCTGCAGGCGGCGGTGATGAGGGCGCGCCCGGGCCTTCGACCGACGTTCTTGAGCGGATAATCGAGAGGCAGGAAGCGCATCAGATGGTCCTCAGCGCCTGCACGACGTCGATCCGCGCCGCGCGCCAGGCCGGCACGATCCCGGCCAGGAGCGCGCAGGCGAGCGCCATCCCGAGTCCCTTCAGGAAGAGCAGGGTCGAGAGCCGGAAGGCGACCTGCACCCCCTCGACACCGACCGCGACGTCGCTCAGTCCGATGAGGGCCGCGGCGATCCCGAGGCCGCCGACGCCGCCGAGTACGGCCAGCAGGAAGGTCTCGCCCAGCACCATCGCGGCGATGTGGCGGGCCTTGTAGCCGATGGTCCTGAAGGCACCGAACTCGCGGTAGCGCTCCTGCACGCCCATGACGACGGTGCCGCCCATGAGCGCGAGCGCGACGAGCGCGCAGCTCAGCCCGAAGATCCGGCCGAAGCGCAGGATCTCTCTCAGGTCGCGGGTCGCGGTCTCGAGGAAGGCGATCTTGGGCCGCGTGTCCGTGGGTTCCTCGGAATCGGCGAAGAGCGCGTCGATCGCACGGCTCACCTCGGTGCCGCGCTCCGGATCGGCGACCTTCACCTCGAACTGCGTCACCGTGCCGAGGCGATTCACCGGGCCCGCGCGCTGGAGGTACTCGAGATGGGTCAGGACCACCTCCTCCTCCGTGCTCTCGGGCGAGCTGAAGATGCCGACGATCTTCACGTTGACGTTGCTGAAGCGGAAGTTGTCGCCGACCTTCAGGCCGCGCCGCGAGGCGAAGCCGCGCCCCACGAGCGCCGAATCGTGCTCGCGCTCGAAGCGGGCGAGGTCACCCTCGACGAGGGTGATCTTGCGCTGCTCGAGCAGCTTCTCGACCGGCGTGCCGTGGAAGGTGATCATGTCGAGGCTCGTCCGGCAGTTGTTCAGGAAGAGCTTCAGGGGCAGGACCGACTCCACGCCCGGCACTCGATCGATCTCGCGCTCGTAGTACTCGGGCAGGTTCGAGGTCTGCGGGCAGTAGCGGTTCTTGCGATAGACGATGAGCGTTCTGCGCGACTCGGCGCCGCCGAGCGCCGCCTCGAGCCCGTCGTTGAGCGACTCCACCGAGACGAAGAGCGCCACGGCGCAGGCCAGGCCCGCCAGGGTGAGGAGACTGCGAAGACGACGACGGAACAGGTTCCGCCGCAACATCAGTCCGTATCTCATGACTGCAACTCCTCGTGTTCGAAGGGCTCGAGCCGCCCCTTGTCGAGGCGCATCGCGTGCGTGCCGCGCCGCGCCGCCTTCGGGTCGTGGGTGACCATGACGATCGTGGCTCCGCGCTCGCGATTGATGCGCTGGAGCAGGGTCAGGACGGCATCGGCCGAGACGCTGTCGAGGTTACCGGTCGGCTCGTCCGCCACGAGCAGCGGCGGGTCGGCGACGATCGCCCGGGCGATCGCCACGCGCTGTTCCTGACCGCCCGACAGCTGCTTCGGCAGGTGATCGTGACGATCGCCGAGCCCGACGGCCTCGAGGGCGGTCGCGACCCGCGCGTGACGGTCGGCCCGGCTCATCTTGAAGAGGCCCAGCGGCAGCTCGACGTTCTCGTAGGCGGTGAGGACCGGGACCAGGTTGTGCTGCTGGAAGATGTAGCCGACGTTCTCGGCCCGCCAGTCCGCCAGTGCGCTCGGCCCGAGGGCGGCGAGATCCTGGCCCGCGATCCTGATCCGCCCCGAGTCCGGCCGGTCGATCCCGGCCAGGAGGTTGAGCAGGGTGCTCTTGCCGCTGCCCGAGGGCCCGAGCAGGACGAAGAACTCGCCCTGCTGCACCTCCAGATCCACGTCAACCAGCGGGCTCACGACGTGACCGGCGCGGGTGTAGGTCTTGGTGACCTGATCCATCTCGATGAAGCTCATCTGCCGTCCTCCGGGAGCCGCAGTGCGGCCCCTTCTTCCAGTCCCTCGCGACCGCCGTCGATGAGCTTGTCGCTCAGGTTCAGGCCCTCCAGGACCTCGACGTCCTCGCCGCGCTTCGCTCCCAGGCGGACGCGGCGGAGGCGCGCCCGGGGACCCTGGGCATCGACCACCCAGATCCCGTCGGTCCCGACGATCAGTCGCTGCGGCACCAGGAGGACCTCCGACTCGGAAGCCCCCGCGGCCGCCCCTTCGCCGCCGCCGAGGAAGCGCACCTGACAGAGCATCTCCGGTTTCAGCAGCTCGTCGGAATCGATGACCTGGACCTGGGCCTCGAGCGTGACCTTCTGGATGTTGGCGCGCTCGACGATGCGGATCAGCCGGCCCTCGTAGGGACGATCGGGTCGCGCGTTGTGGGCGATCGTCGTCTTCTGGCCGACCCGGAGCAGTCCGACGTCGGCCTGGGGCACATCGACGCGTACGCGCAGGCGCTTCGGGTCGTAGGTGCTGCAGATCGGTGCTCCCATTCGCTCGCCGCTCACCACCGTGCCCGGCATCGCGAGCCGCTCCATGACGATGCCGTCGATGGGTGCGCGCACCTCGCACCAGCCGAGATGCAGTTCGGCGAGGGCGAGCCGGGCCTCGGCCTCCCCGAGCAACCCCTTCTGCAGCTCGAGGGCCGCACCGGCGTTGCCGACGCGGAGCTTGTCCTCCAACCTGAGCTCGACGTCCCGGCGAGCCCGTTCGACCCGGGCGGCGATCGAACGGCGCAGATCGACGCCGCGGCGATGTTCGAAGCGCGCGCGCTCGACCTCGGCCGCGAGTTCGGCGTGCCGAGCGGCCGCGAGCTCGACCTGCCAGGGACCGGCCGCCCCTTCGCGCTCGAGGTACTTCTGGGTCTCGTGGTCGGCCTTGGCCACCGCGAGCCGCGCCTCGGCGGCCTGCACGGCCGCCTCGTTG